>CAIOSS010000030.1 GCA_903860995.1 uncultured delta proteobacterium
CGTGGCGGCGGCCACCGCGGCGCCCTCGGCCGACCTCCCCGAGCGCCTCGGTCGCGCGCAGATCACCGGCGTGCTCAGCCCCCTCACGGGCGCCGTGCGCTCGTGCGCCCAGGGGCAGACGGGCACCGCGCCGGTCTCCATCGTCATCGGCAACGACGGCGCCGTCCGCACGGCTACGGTCGGCGGCCAGTTCGGCGGTACGCCCATCGGCGATTGCATCGCCGGGGTCGTCCGACGCGCGCACTTCCCGCAGTTTCGCGCGGCCACGCAGAACCTGATGTTCCCCTACGTGATCACGCCGCCGCGCTGACCGCCCGTCCCGATCGCCCCCTCCGCGATGACGCTCATCACCGTCATGGTCCCCTGCTACAACGAGGAGGGGAACGTCACCGAGCTCTACGCTCGCGTGCGGGAGGTGCTCGCTCCGCTCACCGAGCACACGCTGGAGTTCGTCTTCATCGACAATTGCTCCACGGACGGCACCGTCGCCGAGCTGCGGGGCCTCGCCGCGAAAGACCGCGCGGTGAAGGTCATCCTCAACGTGCGCAACTTCGGCCAGGTGCGCTCGCCCTACCACGCGCTGCTCCAGTGCCGCGGCGACGCCGTGATCGTGATGGCGGCCGACCTGCAAGACCCGCCCGCGCTCATCCCCGAGCTGCTGGAGAAATGGCGCGAGGGCTACAAGGTCGTCGCGGCGGTCAAGCGCACCTCCGACGAGAGCCCCCTCTACCGGCTGCTGCGCGGCGCGTTCTACGGGCTCATCCACCGCATCTCCGATGTGCGACCGATCCAGAACTTCACCGGCTTCGGGCTCTACGACCAGGCCCTCATCGAGGCCCTGCGCGCCATCGACGACCCGCAGCCGTACTTCCGCGGGCTCATCTCCGAGATCGGGTACCCCCCGGCGCTGGTGCCCTTCGACAAGCCGCGGCGCGTCCGCGGCGTCAGCAAGAACAACTTCTTCAGCCTCTACGACCTGGCCATCCTCGGGATCGTGAAGCACTCCGTCGCGCCGCTGCGCCTCGCCACCTTCGTGGGCTTCGTGATGTCCGGCCTCAGCCTCCTGGTCTCCCTCGGCTACCTCGTCGCCAAGCTCGCGTTCTGGGACCGCTTCACCCTCGGCATGGCGCCGATCCTCATCGGGTTCTTCTTCTTCGCGTCGGTGCAGCTCTTCTTCATCGGGATCCTGGGCGAGTACATCAACTCGATCCACATCCACGTGCGCAAGCTGCCGCTCGTCGTGGAGCGCGAGCGCATCAACTTCGTCGAGGGCGCCCCGCCCCCTACGGGCGCGGCGACCGGGGCGTCGGCGCCCCCAAGCTGATGAGCGGATTGCGGAGGCCCAGCGCGCGGGCCGCCGCGGCGATGGCCGGCCCGCTGAGCGTGCTCGCAATCAGGATCGGGACCCCCGGCGCCGCGTCGGCCGGCCGCCGCACCGCGACGCCCCGGATGGCGGCGCCCTGGAGCTTGGGGTTGTTGTCCAGCCAGGCCACGACCTGCGCGCGGCCCAGGCAGGTGTCGTGCAGCAGCTTGAAGAGCAGCTGCCCGGTGCCCCACACCTGGATCGGCCCGTCGAGGTGGGGCGCGATGAGCGCGTCGAGGCGTCGTAGCTCCGCGGCCGAGCGCTCGATGTAGTCCCGCACCGGCTCGACCGCGGCCGGGGTGAAGCGCCGCTCCGGCTCCACGGTCCCCGGGAGCTTGCGCGCGAGCACGAAGGCCGCGGGCACCGGGACGTCCGCCGAGATGTCGAAGACCTTCGCGCCGCGGGTCACCGTCGCGAAGCCCGCGTTCACCAGGAGGTTCTCGAGGGAGTCGCGGGTGAAATGGTTGATGTGCTCGGTGTTGAAGTCCTGGAAGGGCGCGCGTAGATGCTCGGCGTAGCCCGCCGCGTCGGGCGTCTCGACGTAGAGCAGGTCGCCGTCGTCGAGCAGCGCGCGCAGCGCGGCGGTGGCGGCGTCGAGGTCGCGCACGTGCTCGAGGACGTGCACCAGGGACACGAGCGCGAAGGGCCCGGCGCAGGGCGGAGCGAAGAGCCCGCCGGCGTGCCCCGCGAAGCCGAGCGATCGCACCGCAGCGGCGCAGGCGGGGGAGGGGTCGACGCCGCACAGGCGCGTGAACCCGCGGTCGTGCAGCGCCCGGAGCAGGCCGCCGTTGGCGCACCCGAGGTCGAGAACGGTGCGGTCGCGCCACGGCACCTGCGCCGCGAGGAATCCCGCGAGCTCGGCGAGGCGGCGGCGGTCGAGGGGGTCGTCGCCGCCGCCGGTGCCGACGGTGCGGTCTTCGTACTTCGAGCGGCCGGCGTAGTAGGCGTCGTAGGTCGCCTGCGGGGCGGGCGTGTCGGCGAAGACGAAGCCGCACGCCGGGCACGCCACGACGTCGTACCCGCGGGGGAGGGGGTCGTCGTCCGCGAGCTCGAAGCGCTGCGTGTGCAGCACCTCGCCGAGGGCGCCGCGGCAGATCGGACAGGGGCGCAGCAGCGGCTTCATCGTCGGGGCTCCAGCCGCGCGCTACCGCCTCCCGGGCACCGGCGCAAGACCGGCGGCGGGTGATGGGCGTTGACGCCGTCGGGCCCGACCTCGGAGAGTACGGCTGCATTGCGAGAGGCACCAGGAGGCACATCGATGAACCGCATCGAACGAAAGATGACGGATCTCCTTCGCGAGCTGAAGGAGCGGCACAGCGTGTCGGGCGTGAAGATGGAGTTCGAGGCGGAGGGCACCCGCATCGAGGAGGCGATGCGCCTGAAGGAGATCTCCCTCAAGGCGGGCGTCGGCATGACCGTGAAGATCGGCGGCTGCGAGGCCATCAAGGACATGTTCGACGCGGCGAGCCTCGGCACCGACCACGTGGTGGGCCCGATGGTGGAGACGCCCTACGCGCTGCGGAAGTACCTCGGCGCCGTGCGCACGGCCTTCCCCGCCGAGCAGCGCGAGGACATGCACTTCCTCATCAACCTCGAGACCTTCACCGCGTGCGACAACTTCGACGCCATGCTCGCGCTGCCCGAGGCGGGCGAGCTGCACGGCATCGTGCTGGGCCGCGTCGACCTCACCGGCTCGATGGACCTCGACCGCTCGGCGGTGAACAGCGAGCGCGTGCTGGAGATCTGCCTGAGCATGGCCGCGAAGGCCAAGGCGCACGGCAAGGAGGTCGTCGTCGGCGGCGCCGTGTCGGTGCACTCGCTGCCCTTCTTCCGGGCCTTCCCGAAGGGTCACCTCGACCGCTTCGAGACCCGCAAGGTGGTCTTCCAGTGCCCCGGCGCGCTCGACAACGACGAGGCCGCCTTCCTCAAGGCCGTGGAGTTCGAGCTCTCCTGGCTGAAGAACAAGAAGGAGTACTACGGCATCATCCACCGCGAGGACGACGCCCGCCTCGCCATGATGGAGGAGCGCTACCGCAGCTCCATCGACGCGGTCACCCGCACCCGTCACTCGAGGCCCTGAGCGACGCAGCCCGCGAGGGTGACGCCGCCGTGGATCCACACGCTCGGGACGCCCGCCCGGCGCGCCATCTCGATGTCGGACTCGAGCGAGTCGCCCACCACGAGGCAGTCCGCGAGTCCGAAGCCGAGCGCGGCCGCGAGGCGCTCCAGCATGTACGGCGAGGGCTTGCCGACCTCGACGTCGGCCGAGCGCCCGAGCGCGCCCTCCAGCGCGCCCAGCATCGCGGCGCAGGCGGGCCACGGTACGCCGCCGTCCGAGGGGAACTCCCGGTCGCGGTTGCACGCCACCACCGCGGCCCCTGCCCGCGCGGCGCGGAAGGCCGTGGCGAGGCCCGCGTAGCTGAAGCCCGGGTCGAAGCCGACGAGCACGGCCTCGGCGTCGGCCTCGTCGGTGCACCGCAGCCCGCGGGCCTCGACCTCCGCGCGCAGGTCGTCGGTGCCGAGGACGTGCACGCCGCGCGTCGCCCCGAGGCCGCGCTCCACGAGGAGGTCGGCCGCGGCGGAGCCCGACGTGATGACCTCGCGGTCGTCGCAAGGGACGCCGAGGCGCCGTAGCTTCTGCGCCACGCGGGCGGGGCGCTGCGCCGAGTTGTTGGTGAGGAAGGCCACCCGGCGCCCCGCGGCGCGCAGGCGCGTGACGGCGTCGCCGGCCCCGGGCAGGAGCGCGGCGCCCGCGTACACCACGCCGTCGAGGTCGAGCACCCACACCGGGCGCGCGAGGTCGGGGTCAGCCATCCTGCTCGACCGGGGGGATGAGCATGTTGGACCGGAACTCCTCGCGGGAGAGAAAGGGCGCGAGGTCTTCGAGCGGCGCGGACACCATGCGCCCGTCGTCGAGCCGGCGCGACGAGAGCTTCGGCGCGAACACCTGCGCGAGGTCGAGCATCACCTCGCAGACGCGCGCGCCGTCGCCGTCGAGGGTCGCCCGGATGGCCTCGTCGAGGCCGTCGTGCTCGGTCACCCGCGTGAAGGGCAGCCCGTACGCCCCGGCGAGCTTCTCCATGTCGGGGAACCCGAGCCCGCTCTCCAGCCCGCACCCGACGATGTTGTCGGGGAAGTAGTTGTGCTGCGTCTGCCGGATGGAGTGGTAGCCCTTGTTGTTGAGCACGAAGAGCTTGATGGGCAGGCGGTGCGTGACGATGGTCTGCAGCTCCTGGAGGTTCATCTGGAGCGAGCCGTCGCCCGCGAGGCACACCACCCGCCGACCGGTCGCCACCGCGGCGCCGATGGCCGCCGGGAGGTCGTAGCCCATCGGGGCGCAGCCCGAGTTGTGATAGAGCCGCTGGCCGGGCTTCAGGTCCGCCGCCTGGAAGGCCGTCACGCAGGCCGTCCCGTCCGCGGTGACCACGGTCTCGCCCTCGGGCAGCGCCCGGAAGAGGGCGTCCATGAAGCAGTACGGGTTCACGCTCCCGCGGGTCTCCCAGTACTCCGGGAGCACCACGGGGTAGCGGGCCACGCGCTCGCGGCACCACGCGACCCAGGCCGCGTGATCGCCCCCGTCGCCGCCATCGAGGGCGCGGCGCAGCGCGGGCATGAAGTCCCGCAGGTCGGCGTGGACGGGCAGGTCGATGGAGAGCGTGGGCTTCTTGAGCTCCGCCGCGTCGACGTCGACCATCACCTTGAAGGCCGCGCGCGCGAAGTTCTGCCAGCCGTAGCTCACCTGCCGGATGTTGAGCCGGCAGCCCAGCACCAGGAGCAGGTCGGAGTTCTGGACCGCGAAGTTGCCCGCGCGGTCGCCCACCGTGCCGGGCCTGCCCGCGTAGAGGGGGTGGGCGTTCCAGAGGGCGTCGTGGGCGTTCCACCCGGTGGTGACCGGGACCCCGAGGGCCTCCACGAGCGCGACGAAGTCCGCGTGCATCCCCGAGAGGCGCGGGCCGTTGCCGGCGAGCACCACCGGGCGCTTCGCGGCGCGCAGCCGGGCCACGAGGTCCCGCGCGACGGCGTCGAGGTCGCCCGCCTCGAAGGCGATGGCGTCCTCCGCGGGGTCGTAGGGGGCGAGCGCGCCCGGGTCGACGAGGGCGCCCTGGACGTTCATCGGGACGTCGAGCCACACGGGCCCGGGGCGCCCGAGCGTGGCGAGGTGCAGCGCCCGCTCCAGGTGGTACCGGACGCGCTGCGGGTCGGTGACCATCACGGCGTACTTGGTCATCGAGGCGACCACGCGGACGATGTCGATCTCCTGGTCGCCGAGCTGCCGCAGAGGCAGCGCCGTGCTGCGGACGACGGTCTCGAACTTCACCTGCCCCGACACCACGATCATCGGGAGCGAGTCGACCCACGCGCCCCACACGCCGGTGATGGCGTTGGTGCCGCCGGGGCCGGTGGTGACGTTGACCGCGGCGACGCGGCCGGACACCCGGGCGTAGCTCTCGGCCGCCATCGCGCAGGCCTGCTCGTGGTGGCAGGCGACGTAGCGCAGCCTGGGCTCGCGCCCGAAGGCGTCGTTGAGGTGCATCGCCCCGCCGCCGGTGACGAGGAACACGTCCCGGACGCCGTGGTCGGCGAGGAACGACGCGATGTAGTCCGCCACGCGGACCCTGCGAGTGGCGCTCATGGGCCGGTCTTCTAGCGCATCGGGCGCGCTCATCGGAAGGGTAGGCGTCAGGCCGGGTCGGCCAGGCGCTCGTCGGGCACGGCGTAGAGCACCAGGTCGAAGCCCTCGGCGGAGTAGGCCCGCAGGCGCCAGCGGTAGCCCGTCGGGAGCATCGCCAGGAGCTGCAAGGGCAGCTGCCAGAGGTGGGCCTGGAGGTGATAGGCGCACACCGCGAGGAGGGGTCGGTTGCGCTGGATGATCTCCGCCGCGCCGGCGAGCGCGTCGGGCTCGGCGCCCTCGATGTCGAGCTTGAAGAAGGTCATCGCCCGGGCGCCCTCGACGGAGGAGAGGCGGCGCAACGCGACGGTGAGGCCCTCGTCCCCGGCGAGCCTGGCCCCGGCGGTGCCGTCGGCGGTGAAGCGCACCTCGCCGTCGCTGGCGCCGAGGGCGAAGGGGAGGACGGCGACCCGCTGGCCGAGGGCGCCGAGGGAGGCCGCGTAGTCGGTGAGCCGGGCCCGGTTGTAGGGGTCGGGCTCGAGCGCCACCGCCGCGCGGAAGCGCCCGCCGGTCGCGCCGATGAACGCGCGCAGGGTGTCGCCGTCGTAGGCGCCCGCGTCGACGAGCGTCTCGTGGTCGTGCAGCCGGACCACGTCGGGCGCGAAGTAGATCGGGTGGGCGGTGCCGCGCGCGAGGCCGCTCGCGTCGAGGGTCAGCCGCCAGCGGAGCTGGGCCACGAACTCGGCGCGGGAGCGCTCGTCGTCGAACATCGCGAAGGCCGCGCGGACGGCCCCGGGCTCGGCGAGCGCGCGCGAGGGCAGGTCGATGCCGTAGTACGGCAGGAACCGCTCGGGGTAGGCCCAGTAGAGCTCGCCGAGGCGCGCCACGTAGCGGCAGCCGAGCGCGCGCAGGTCGTCGCAGAGCGCGGCCGTGACGAAGCCGCCCTCGGAGCGCCAGACGGTGACCACGAAGAGCGCGCTCTCGCCGTAGCGCCGCGCCGCCTCGGCGGTCGACAGCACCTCGACCCCGTCGACGCCGCCGCCCCAGCGCCCGGGGTCGTTGTCCGTGAACGCCAGCACCTCGCGTCCGACGGCGCGCAGGCCCGCGAGCGTTCGCCGACCCAGGCGCCCGGCGCCGTGCAGCACCATGGGGCGCTCCACGCCGCCGCTGAGCTCACCCAGCCGCCCGGACTCCCTCGCCTGCGCGTCGGCGACTGGCTCGGCCAGGAGTCGGTCGAGCTCCTCGGCGGGGGAGGGAGAAACGGCGGGAGGCGCGGAGTCGTCGGCGCTGGGTGTCGCTCCAGTGGTCACGGCCGATGGTATCGCAACTCAACGACCGGGCGGGGGGGCGTCGTCTCGGAGGCGCAGCTCGCGCAGCGCGATGGCGTGCCCGCGGCGGGTGAAGCGCCGGGCCTCGCCGACGGTGTAGTAGCGGCGCCACAGGATGAGCTCGTCGTCGTCGTCCATGCCGGGCAGCCCGACGTAGTAGAGCAGCGGGGGGCGATCGGTTCCGCGCTGGACGGCCGGGAGGTGGGTCAGCGGCGGTGCGCTCGCTCCGCGCGCCGAGGCCGCGCGGCGGTGGGTGCGGCGGTCGACGTAGCCGATCGTGTACCCGGTCGCCATCCGGTTGAGGGCGAGGCCGTGGCGCCCGTCGGCCAGCGCGTAGGGGAGCGCCTCGTCGAGCAGGGCGCTCAGCTGCGTGAACTCCAGATTGTAGAAGATGTGATCGCGGCGGCCGTCGAGGTCGTGGGCGCGCGCGGCCAGGTCGAGCAGGCGACGGTCGCCGAACTCGAAGGTGCCGAAGTAGCCCATCGAGACGGCGTCCTGGGTGCGGAAGCAGGCGAAGATCGACAGCGACACAAAGGCTCCGAGCATGAGCACCCGCAGCCGGGGTCCGACGCGAAGCGCGTGCAGGGAGAGCTGCGCCATCAGCGGGAGCAGCACCGCGGCGGGCAGCACGTACCGGGGGATCACCAGCGTGCGGAAGCGGGTCACCACGAAGACCACCCCCACGAAGGTGAGGGAGAAGAACACCCGGGCGCGCCCGTCGGCCGAGCCGTCGCCGGGGACCGAGGGGCGGGCGACGAAGCGCAGCGCGGGAGCGACGGCTGCGAGGAGCACGAAGACCGAGAGCACCCAGGAGAAGTTGATGACGAAGATCTCCGCGAGCTGCGAGGGCAGCACGTCGTCGAGCCAGGAGAGCGAGAGCGCCTGTCGCCAGAGCGGGAACTGTGACCCGACGCCGCGCCAGTGCCCGCGATCGCCGAGCAGCAGCGCGCGGGCGACGAGCCAGACCGCTCCGACCGCGGGCGCGAGCAGCAGCGGGAGGTAGCGCCGGAGGGCGCGCTGTACGGTCGCCCGGTCGCCGGAGACCCAGGCGACGTGCACGAGCGCGTGCGCGGCGCAGGTCATGAGGTAGATCGGCGCGCCGGTCTCCTTGGACTGCGCCGCAAGGGCGCCGAAGATGGCCGCGAGCCAGAAGCGCTCACGAGCGAGGGCGCCGATGGTCAGCAGCGAGTAGAGGGCGACGCCGTAGTCGGGCGTGAGCTGCAGGGCGCACGCCAGGAGCAGGGGGGAGAGCGCGAAACCGAGGGTGACCAGGGCGCGCTCGGCGCGCGGCGCGGCGGGGAGGATCCGCTCGGAGAGGTCCGCGACCGAGCGCGCAGCGAGCGTCGCGAGCAGCACGTTGGCGGCGATGACCGCGGGGTAGCGCATGCCCGAGAGGTGAAAGACGAGCGCGAGGGGAGCCAGGTATCCGCCGGTGGGGTGGCTGGCGCAGAAGAGAAAGGCGGCGCCCTGCCGAGGCCCGAGGGCCTCCTCCAGGCACCATAGGTAGAAGGCCCCGTCCCACATGGGAATGTACGCGCTGTGCGCGAGGCCGACGGCCGCGAGCGCCGCTGCCGCGAGGAGGAAGTCGTAGCGCCCGGCGCGTCCCGGGGGTGAGTCGGCGGGAGGCGCGGGCGGCATCGTCGACGAGTACAACCATTGTATGCAGGAATACAGCGGTTGTATTATTTGGCGGGGAGTCGGAGGGCGCCGCGCTTGCGGCTCCGGGGCGGCTGGGGTACCCGCCCCCCCCATGGACATCACCCCGGATACGGTCGCGCTCATCACGGGCGCCAACGGCGGGATCGGCATGGCGATCGCGCGCGCGCTCCACCGCGCCGGCGCGAAGATCATCGTCACCGGGCGGCGCGCCGACGCGCTCGAGCCCATCGCGAAGGAGACCGGCGCCCGGGTCATCCTCGCCGACCTCGCGCGCCGCGAGGACGTCGAGCGCATGCACGCCGAGGCCGGCGCGGTGGACGTCGCCGTGCTCAACGCCGCCCTCCCGGGCAGCGGGCACCTGCTGGAGTACGACGCCGCGCAGATCGACAAGGTCTTCGACGTCAACCTCCGGGCCCCGGTGCAGAGCGCCCGGCACTTCGGCGAGGGCATGGCCGCGCGCCGGCGCGGGAGCATCGTGTTCATCTCGTCGATCTCGGGGAAGGTCGCGACGGCGGGGCAGTCGCTCTACAACGCCACGAAGTTCGGGATGCGCGGCTTCGCCCTCGCGCTGCGCGGCGACCTCGAGCCCCACGGCGTCGGGGTGAGCACCATCTTCCCGGGCTTCATCCGCGACGCGGGGATGTTCGCCGACACGAAGGTCGCGCTCCCCTCCGGCGCCGGCACCCGCACCCCGGAGGACGTCGCCGTCGCCGTGATGCGCTGCGTCCGCCGCAACCACCCCGAGCTCAACGTCGCGGCCTTCGAGCAGGTGCTCGGCGCGGGCCTCTTCGCGGTCTCGCCCAGCATCGTGAGCGCGATCACCAAGGCCAGCGGCGGTGCGAAGATCGCCGCGGCGATGTCCGACGCGCAGAAGCACAAGCGCTGAGGCGCGGCCTCAGGGCAGCGTCGGGCCGTAGGCGCGGCAGGTGTCGTCCGGGGGCGTCACGATCTGGCTCGGACGCGGGGCGACGGTGCCCGCCGCGCCCCGGTGGATGCGCTGGTCGTCGCTGCACAGGAACTCCCCGGACCAGTCCGGGTCGCCCACCCACGCGTCCGCGTACCCGTCGCGGTGGACGTCGCCGAGGCGCGCCACCCCGCGGCCGTAGCCCGTGGTGCCGCTGCCGGTGAGGGCCACGAGCCGCGCGCTCACGCCGGCGCTGCTGCCGAAGCGCACCTCCGCGGCGCCGCCCTGGTAGCTGTAGAGCAGGTCGCCGAAGCCGTCGCCGTCGACGTCCCCCGCGCCCGCCACCCAGACGCCGTACGCCGTCGCGGTGGTGCTGAAGCTCGACGACGGGTTCACCGGGAGCCCGTTGATCCCGCCGTGGTGCAGGTAGATGTTCAGCATCGGCGCCGAGACGCCCACCCGGTTGGCGTGCACGAGGTCGGTGTACCCGTCGTTGTTGACGTCCCAGGCCGAGTCGAGGTCCGTGAAGGACGTCACCCGGATGCTCGTCGCCGCGGCGGCGGCGCCGTCGTAGTAGACCGAGATCGCCTCGTCCGTGCCCACCGCGACGTCTCCGAGGTCGTTGTTGTTGCTGGTGCCGAGGCCCCGCACCCGCCGGCCGAAGTTGGTC
>CAIOSS010000031.1 GCA_903860995.1 uncultured delta proteobacterium
GGGCGTGCCGGTCTGCCCGTCCCAGAGGAGGGGGGTGTGGTCGGAGGACCACGAGAGCACCCGTCCGTTTGCGAGCACGTGTGCGCCGTTGACGCGGCCGGTATGCCCCTCGAGTACGGCGATGGGCGCGCCGGTCTGCACGTCCCAGAGGCGCAGGGTGTGGTCCCAGGACCACGAGAGCAACCGTCCGTCTGCGAGTGCCACGGCGCCCAGGACCGACCCCGTGTGCCCGTCTAACACGGCGATGGGTGCGCCGGTCTGTCCATCCCAGAGGCGCAGGGTGTTGTCTGAGGACCACGAGAGCACCCGTCCGTCCTCCAGCACCAGTGCGCCTTCGACCGAGTCCGTATGCCCCTCGAGTACGGCGATGGGCGCGCCGGTCTGCACGTCCCAGAGCCGCAAGGTGTGGTCGTAAGACCAGGAGAGCACCCGTCCGTCTTCGAGCACGTGTGCGCCCCAGACCTTGTTCGTATGCCCTTCGAGCACGGCGGTGGGCGCGCCGGTCTGCCCATCCCAAAGTCGTAGGGTGTCGTCCGAGGACCACGAAAGGATCCGTCCGTCCGCGAGAACCTGTACGCCATTGACGTAGTTGGTGTGCTCCTCGAGGACGGCGATGGGCGCGCCGGTGTGTCCGTCCCAGAGGCGCAGGGTGCAGTCGTGGGAGCACGAGAGCACTCGTCCATCCGCGAGAACCCGTACGCCTTCGACGTAGTCTGTGTGCCCCTCCAGTACGGCGATAGGCTTGCCGGTGCGTCCGTCCCAAAGACGCAGCGTGTGGTCGTTGGACCAGGAGATCACCCGGCCGTCGGGCAGTTCCATCGCACCGCGGACGCTGCTCGTATGTCCGACCATCACCGCGAGACACGGGCTCTCCCGCCACACCTTCGGCCGGTTCACCCATCGGAGCCACGCCCAGTCTCGCTGCCCGCTCGCCTCGAACGCCTCCGCCGCGAGCGTGATCGCGCTGTTGTCCGCGTGATCCATCGCAGCCTGGAAGAGCACCCGCCAGCTTTCCCACCCGTCCTTGCGGAAGTGGTGCCGGTTGGTCCGCGCGAAGTCCCACCACGTCCGCGCCGCGCCTGCGAGCGCACCGACCCGCGGGCGCACGCGCTCCCAGTCGGCGTACCACTCGTCCGCTGCCCGTCCCGTGGCGTCGAGGCGCTGGAACCTCGCCATGACCAACCCAAAGTCGGTGAGGAGCCCGAGCGCCTCGGGAGCGCGGTCGGCCTCCAGCAGGTGCCGCACGCCGCAGCGATACAGGTACACCTCCGCCTGGTCTCCCGCGGGATTCAGCGCCGCGTCGGCGAGGCTCGCACGCGTCACGGCGACCGTCTCGCGCACGTCCGGACTCTGCAGCACGTGGGTCCGCATCGAGTGATGGAACACCGTGAAGCCCTCCTCGCCATCCGGATCGGGAGCGCGTCGCACCATCGAGGCGATCTGTTGCACCGCGCGCTCCACGAGGCGCGGATCGACCGTCGCGAGCACCCCACGGCGCTTCAGCAGCGTGGCGATCTCATCCATCGTGAGCGGCTCGTGCGCGAGCGCGAGCAGGACGAGCGTGGGCGTCGTCACGGCCTGCAGGTCACCGACGGAGGCTCGACGCAACAACTCGTCGTGGTACGCGTGCAGGCTCGCGGGGAGGGCGTCGGCGTGATCGAGGCTGAGCTTGCCGGCGTTGAGGTCACCGATGACGTAGTTCACGTAGATCGGGAGCCCATCACTCCGCTTCGTCACGAGCTCGATGAAGGCGTTTCGGGTGGCGCCAGCGGTTTCCTTGTCGCGCGCCAGCAAGCGCTTGCGCAGGGGGCCGGTGCGCTCGAGCAGCAGGGCGCGCACGTCGTCCGCGCGCATCGGTGGGAGCCCCGTGGGGAAGGGAACGATGGCACCGATCTTCGCGAAGGCCTCCGGGAGGCCGCGCTCGGGTCGACCGGCCGCCGCGATCGCGATGCAGGGCAGACGCAGCCGGAAGAGCACGTCGTCGATGAAGCGGGCGTCGCGCTCCACGACCTCGTCGAGGCCGTCGAGCACGAGCAGGACGCGGCGCTCTGGGAGGAGCCGCGCGAGGAGATCCCTGACCTCCTGGAGCGGATCCGCAGGGAGCCCGGCGGCGGGCGCGCTCCTGGCCCTGGCCCCATCGGCCTCACCGGCCGACGCCTCGATGGGCGCGAGGGCATCGCTCGCCTCGAGTCGCTCGCGCAGGAAGGTCAAAAACGCGGCGCGACCGCAGCGAGGGTCCCCTGCGCGGAAGCGGTACGGCAAGACCCACACGCCCTCGGGTGGATCGTCGAGCAGGTCTTCCATCACCGCGGCGAGGAGGTTGGACTTCCCGATGCCCGCTGGCCCCGCGACCCACAGCGCACCTCCGTCGAGTCTCCGCAGTTCCTCGCGCAGGGACTGCAGTTCGGCCTCGCGCCCGACGCGGCGCGCAGCCTCCTTGCGGATGTCCTCTTCGAAGTCGCGAACGGTGAAGCGACGTGGTCCGTTCTCGGCGACTTTCAGGAAGAGCAGGCGGAAGTGCTCGAGCGCGCTCGGGTCGGAGTCACTGAGACCGCCATGTTCATCGAGTCGCAGGTACTGGAGGCGCACCTCTCCACGACGCACGTACACCTGGAGTGAGCGCTGCTCGGTGTCGAACGCGCCCAGTGGGCCGAGGTTGAGCCCGCGATCGTGCAGGCAAAGCCACGCTGATCCCGCGGGCGCGTCCGTCGGCACGTGGTGCGTCTCGCTCGGCGTGGTGGTCTCCTCGCCCGTGGCGCCTCGCATCACGAAGCGCCTGCCCTCGGCATCCACGACCACCAGACGGGCGGCCTCGAGCCACGGCAGCGACGCGCGGACCCACGCCTCGACGCGCGGCTTCCACTGCGCCAGCAGGCGGCTCGCCTCGCCCTTCGAGACCGGGCCACCGTGCGCGAGACGATTGCGGAGCGCGAGCAGGCCGGTCTCGACGGTCGCGTCCTTGCCGCCGAGCAGGGCTTCGAGGGAGTGCGCCATCGCCGCGAGGGGCAATGCCGACCCCCTGGGAGCGTGTCGCGCGACCGCGAGGCCCATGCCGAGCCATTTGCCGAGGGTCGGGAGTTCGACGCGGTCGCGAAACTCACGAACGAGCCCGCTCGGGAGCGCGTCGTGCTCGGCCACGCCGGCCATGACGAGGACCTTCAGCGTGATCTCCGCAAGGTCGCACGCGGCCCAGAGAGCGAGGACGGGCGCAGGCTCATGCTCCAACTCGTGCAGCGGGAGGGCGAGGAGGGTCGGGAGCGTGTCGCACAACGGTGTCACGGGAGCGACCCGCGACGCGGGCGCGACGGGAGCGCGTGCGGTTGTGGTTTCGTCGCGTGGATGCTCGTCGTAGGTGAGCACGACGTCGTCGCACGCGGCACAGTGCCAGCCACGCTTTTTTGGCGAGAGTTCGATCGCGGGGTGGTCGGGGCAGACTGGCATGGGCGTGAACATTACCGCAGGCTTTCCCGGGCCGACGTGGCCTGGCCCGACGCGCGTACAACCGCGAAGTCCCGCCTGGTCGGCGAAGTCAGGCAGGTTCGGCCGGTCGCTGATGTCGGCGTCGGATCGATGGGTTCGCCCGCGAGCGGGAGGTCGGCACGGGTGCTCAGCCCGGCGGCAAAGGGTGCGTCCGATCGGGTCATTTCCTGTCCCCTTCACCATGGACGGGGCCGAGCTCGAGGTCACAAAAGATCGCGAAAACGTCGAGAACGGTGGGCATTCCGGTGCTCGCCGAGAAACTAACGATTCTGCGCCAGCGCCGACAGGTTCACGCCCGTCACGTCGAGGATTCGCGTCCCATGCAAACTGGAGATTCCAGGCAACTCCAGGGCCGCGACCGATCGACGGGGGGGAAGCGCATAGAGAAAACGCAGGGTGCGAGTCTGCCCGGCACCGCAGGGGTCCTCCGCGAGCATCGGGCGCGCGGTGGACGGGTCGTCGCCGCTCGCTTCCGGGGCAGCGATATATCGCCCGCCCTTGTCGTCAATCAGCACCGGAGTCAGCACAATGCTCGCCGGGTGATTGGAAAGATTGGTGACCTCCATGGCGAGTAACATGCGGTGGTGATGGGAGCGGCGCTCCTCCGTGACGGAGAGCACGTTCCACCGGGCATCGCCGACGACGAGGCTCCGTCCACGCTCGGTCGGGGTGACGATCGCTTCAGTGGTGGGTGCCGGTGCCACGGCGCGCAGCACCGGAGCGGGTCCACGATCGTTGCGATTGCAGGCCATCGGGAGCCCGAGAATGACAACGAGTGCGATTCGCTGGTGGGGCTTCATCGCGCCGCCTCCGTCGGGGCGACGCACGGCAACCAGGATGAGCTGCCGACGTGAAAGCACATCGTCAGCGTCTCGCTCTGGGGTGGGTCACGTCGTGACGCACGACGGAGCAATCCCAGGGTGGCCCGCTTTCCACAGGAATCGACTACCACGCTCGCGATGCGCCACTGTCGGGGCGAGCCCGCGACTGCTGCCGGGACGACGCCCTGATCAGCCGCGAAGGGCGCAGACATCAAAGCCAGTCTGAACTGTCGGTCATCATCGCGAAGGAGCGAGAGCAGCGCACCGGCCGCGCGCCGAACATTGCGCTCATTGGCAGTACGCGCGCGGCGCTCCTGCGACTCGGGCAACGGCACCAGATCGGGTGCGTTTGCGAGCGCACAGCGGGCGGAGAACTGAAGTTCTGGTTCGCCTCGTTCGGTGCCGTTTGCGAGCGCCAGGTCTGCGGCGCGCCGTGCCGCCGTCGAAGCCTCCGACATCGTGCGCAGTCCAGGCTGCTCTGGAAAAGCGCGGGCGAGGGAACTCAGCCAGATCTCCTGTTGTGCGAGCGACGCACCCTGCTCGTTGGCGACAGACTGCGCCAGGGTCGAGGCGACGCTGGCAAGCGCATCAGGCCGCACCCCATGACAATCGCTCGCCGTCGCGACGATCGTCCGGATTCGCACTTCGAGCGCATCGGTTGACGCCGCCACCGACGTCGCGATGGCCTGACAACGTCCGGCGATCCAGGCCGCGCGCAACTCTCTGATTTCGTGTTTGTCCGCGGGAGCAGAAAGCGCCTGCGCCTGTCGATAGATCGCCTCTCGCGCGCTGTCCGGCGCTCTCTGGGAGGTCGTGAGGAGATTCGCGTAGTCGAGTCGCGCGTCGGCCTCCTCGATGTGCGCCGCCGTGGAGGGGAGAACGGAGGCTTCCTCGCCGCGAAGCCGAACGCCTTCCTGCGTGAGTCCGGACCAGTCTCCCGCGCGATGGAGCGCGGTCGTTCGTGCGTCCAACTGCTGCAGCGCGACGGTTCGGGCGGAGCGGTCGTCGTCATCGGTCGAGCGGAGCGGGACGACCAGATTCACCAGACTCATGAACAAACCGTGTTGTTTCCGGATCGAGCGATAGGGCATCCAGCA
>CAIOSS010000032.1 GCA_903860995.1 uncultured delta proteobacterium
CGCGCCGTGGTGCCTGCGCTACATGCAGGCGCAGCCCGACACCGGGCGCGCAGACGGGTGCGCGGGCGCGGTGATGGCGGCGCGCGGCGACCACCGCGCGTCGGTGCTGCACCTCCGCCGCTGGGCGCGGTCGCTCGACGATCGCCGGGCCCTGCGCGCTGCGACGCTGGAGCTGTCCGACGCGCTGCCCGACCACCGCTTCGCCGAAGCCTTCACCGAGGCCACCGCCTTCGCGCTGCCGTCCCGGCGTCCGGGGGAGCCGCGGTGAGGCGCGCGGCCATCGCCCTCGGCCTCGGGGCGCTCGGCGTGGCGCTCGGGTGGCTCGTCGCCCGCGGCGGCCTGGACGAGTGGAGCGGCGCCCGGGCGCGGGCGGCGGTGGCCCTCGCGGCCCTCGGGTGGGCGGTCTTCCTGCGCGATCGGCGGCGCGAGGGGCGCCCGGTGGCCGTCCCGGTCGCGCACGGCGTCGCCGGGGCCATCGCGCTCACCGCGGCGGCGGCGTGGTTCAACTTCGGCGCCGTGGGCGCCACCGGGGGAGTGCACCGCCACGACGTCTTCCACTACTACGTCGGCAGCAAGTACCACCGCGAGCTGGGCTACGGGCTCATCTACCGCTGCGCCGCGCTCGCCGAGGCCGAGGCGGGGGGCGAAGGCCTGGTGCGCCAGCGGATGTTCCGCGACCTCGCCACCGACCGCCTGGTGCCCGCGGCCGAGGCCCTGCGCGACCCCGCGGTCTGCCACCGGCGCTTCGCCCCCGCGCGCTGGCAGAGCTTCCGCGCCGACGTGGCCAACCTCCGCCGCGGGCTCAACGAGCCCGCGTGGCGCCAGAGCCAGATCGACCACGGGTACAACCCCACCCCCGCGTGGACGGTCACCTCGGGGCTGCTCTCCCGCGTCGTCCCGTCGAGCGACCTCGGGCTGCGCCTCCTCGCCTCGCTCGACACCGCGCTCGTCGCGCTGACGGTGGCGCTGCTCGGTGGATCCTTCGGCTGGCGCGTCGCCGCGCTGGCGCTGGTGCTCTGGGGCACGCAGGAGCCAGGCAAGTTCAGCTGGGTCGCCTTCTCGATGCTGCGCTTCGACTGGTTCGCGCTGGTGGTCGCGTCCCTCGTGGCGCTCCGCCGCGGCCACGCCGGCCTCGCGGGCGCGGCGCTCGGGTGGGCGGCCGCGATGCGGGGCTTCCCCGCGCTGGGCCTCGTGGGCGTGCTCCTCTCGGGCGTCGCGTCCCCCGCGCTGCGCGCCCGCTTCGCCCCCGACCGGCGGCGCTTCGTCGTCGGCTTCGCGGCCGCCGCGGCCCTCCTCGTTGCCCTCGGCGCCGCCGTCGTCGGCCCCGCCTCGTGGGCCGAGTGGACCCACCACATCCGCCGCCACGCCGCGGTGGCCTCGTCCAACAAGGCCGGCCTCGGGATCCTGGTGTCCTTCGATCCCGAGCACCGCGTGGAGCGCGTCCAGGCCCGCCTCCCGGGCGCAGCCGCCGACGCGTGGATGCAGCGCTGGGCCGACGAGGTGCGCGCCACCCGCGACGCCCGGCGCGTCCCGCTGCGGGCGCTCCAGGTCCTCTTCGGGGCGCTGCTCGTGGTGGCGCTCGGCCGCGCCCGGCGCCCGTGGATCGGGCTCACCCTCAGCCTGCTCGCCGCCCCGGTGGCCACGGAGCTCTCGGGCTACTACCTGATGCTCTTCGTGGCGGCGGCGGTGCTGGCCGCGGCGCGCGCCTCGCTGGAGCGCTGGCTGCTGGGCTTCGCCGCCATGGTGCAGGTGCTGATGGTGATGCCCGCGGTGGGGTGGTTCTACGACGACCGCTACCTGACCATCTCGCTGGCGTACGTGCTCGCGTCGGTGCTCCTGACCGCCGTCTTCGCCCGGCGCCCGACGCCCGCCGGGCACACACCTCCAGAGGCCGCCGCGGACTATGATCCCGTCGGCTGATCGCCCGAAGGAGACCCCACCCCCGATGTCGACCCCCGCCCCTCGCCGACGGCTCCCCGCCGTCGTCCTCCCTCTCTCCCTCCTCGGCGCGCTCGCGGGCTGCGGCGAGACCGCCACCACGCCGCCGACCACCGACGCCGCCGTCGACACGGGCGCCGTCGTGGCGGCCGACGTCGCCGTCGCAGGAGACGCCGGCGAGGCGCCCACGCGTGACGTCCCGCCGATGGTGGTCGACGACGTGCCCGACCCCGCGCTGGTCGAGCCGCCGCTGGAGACCGGCTCCTGCGACCTGCTCGTGCCGGGGACGGTGACGGGCTTCCGCGTCGATACGCTCGAGCGCTCGTTCATCCTGACCCTGCCGCCGGGCGCGACGGCGCCGGGCGGCCGCTGGCCCGTGGTCTTCAACTGGCACGGCCTCGGCGACAGCGCGGCCAACATGAACCCCCTCTTCGCGGGCGAGGTCGGCAACGCCACGATGCCCTTCATCCTGGTGACGCCGGTCTCCACGCGGCTCGGCCCCACCACGTCGCCGCTGGGCCTGGAGTGGGAGAACCTCCGCGCGATGACCCCCAACCGCGAGGCGCGGCTCTTCGACGCCGTGCTCCGGTGCATCGACCAGCGCTGGGGCGTCGACCGCGACCGCGTGTACACCGCGGGCTTCTCCGCCGGCGCGATCATGTCCGACCTGCTGGGCGTGCTGCGCGGCTCGCAGCTCGCCGCCGTCGCGAGCTACTCCGGCGGGTACTTCTCCAACCCGGACAACCCCCCCACGCTCGGCCCGCTGCGCACCTATCCCTCGTGGCCCGAGCTCCCGAGCAGCGCCCGCTACGCGCAGCTCATGCTGTTCGGCGGCGAGCGCGACACCTTCAACCTCTTCATCGCCACGGCGCGCTTCGACACCTTCGCGGGCAACGACGTGGGCTACCTCACCGCGCGCCGCCACGACGTCCTCTACTGCGACCACGGCGGCGGGCACACGGTGCCGCGCACGCTCCTCGGCCGCCAGGTGGTGCAGTTCTTCGCGGCGCACCCGCGCGGCGTCGGTGCGTCGCCGTGGGCCGCGGCCCGGCCCGGTGGGTGGCCGTCGTACTGCGAGTTCCGCGGCCGCCTCGGCGGCTGATCCCCAGGGGGGTCGGGCGACGCATCAACGGCGACGCTCTTCCCCCGCATCGCCGCACGCCCGCCCGTCAGCCCCCGCGCGACGCCCGCGCGGCCGGGTCCTGCCGGTAGAAGTCCGCGAGCAGCGCGTAGAGCGCGGGCAGCGCATCCCGCAGGGCCTCCGGGCGCTCGAAGAAGGCCTCTGTCGCCACCGCGAAGAACTCCGCCTCGTTGCGCGCTCCGTAGGGGTCGATCACCCGCCGCACCGCGGGGTCGCCGTCCTTCAGCGCCAGGTAGACCTCCGAGCACACCTCCGCCCAGCTGCGCCGCGCCGCCCCGTCCGGCAGCGGCGGCGTGCCGTCCACCGCCCCTTCGGCCATGTCGATCTTGTGCGCGAACTCGTGGATCACCACGCTGCGCCCGTCGTCCGGGTCGCGCGCGCCGTGCTTCACCGCGTCCCACACCAGGATCACCGGCCCGCCCTTGTACGCCTGCCCGAGGATCGCCTCGGACTCCTCCACCACCGCCCCGCCGCGCTCGAACACCCCCGCGGTGCGCTCTGCCGCGATGACCGTGCTCGGGTACACCAGGATGCTCTCGACGTCCCCGTAGAGGTCGTGGTCGCGGCCGAGCAGCAGCAGGCACGCCTCTGCCGCCACCGTCACGCGCACCTCGTCGGTCATCTCCAGGCCGCCGCAGCCCTCCCAGTGCTTCTCCTCGACGAAGACCTGCACCAGGTCGCGCAGCCGGGCGCGCTCTTCGTCGTCGAGCAGCGCCCAGTGCCCGATGTTGCGCCGGACGATCGCCTCCCACTCCGGCGGAAACGCCGTCTCGAGGATGTGCGCCCGTCGCCGTCGGCTCAGCCAGCTGAACAACATCCCGCCACGGTATCGCAGCCCGCGCGGCCCTGGGTATCGCCGATGCAACGCCCCCCGCGCATGAACCTCCTTCGCTTCAATGGGCTTCCTCGCCACCGCGCAGGACCACCGCGCCACCGGCTTCACCAACGGCTCCGGGCCCGCGCTGGTCGGCGCCTTCGCGGGCGCTCCCTACGACCAGACCGTGGGTCTCGGCCTCCGCTACGACGCCCGCGCGGTGCTCTCCCACGTCCGCATGACCCTCGGGCTCGACCTGCCCTTCACGAGCTTCGACCGCGCCCCCTCGTTGCGCGTCGACGCCCACGAGGTCACTCCCCGGTCGATGTGGAGCTGGGCCCTGCGCTTCGGCCTCGGCGCGGAGTACAGCTTCGGCGCGGTGACGCCCTTCCTCGACCTCCAGGGGTCGGCGCAGCGGGTCTCCACCACGGTCAACGTGGACGGCCGCGCCGCGGACTACGAGGCCTTCCGCTTCGGGTTCTCCGGGCGCGCGGGGCTGCGGGTGCACCTGCGGAAGTGGTTCTTCGTGACGGCCTCCGGGGAGCTCGGATGGCTCGGGCCGACACTCTGGAGCGCCGACGTCGGGGTCGGCTTCCGCATCGGGTCGTGACC
>CAIOSS010000033.1 GCA_903860995.1 uncultured delta proteobacterium
ATCAGGGCTCCACGCCAGGGAGATGAGCGAGCCCTTCCAGGGGAGGTGCCGGGGCGCCGCGCCCGCGGCGATCGGCCAGAAGTGCACCCCGCCGTAGCAGGCCGCGGCGAGCTCGGAGCAGGCCGCGGCGAGCTCGGAGCCGTCCGCGCTCCACGCGAGGCCGCTCGCCGTGCTCGCGAGCGGGGCGACCTCGGTCACGAGCGAGCCCTCGGCGCTCCACACGCGCACGCTGCGCCCCGCGGCCACGGCGACGCGCCCCCCGGCGGGCGCCCACGCGACGTGCTCGACCCAGCCCGACGCCCCGCCGGGCAGCTCGTGGAGCAGCTCACCCGCCGCGCTCCAGACCTTCGCGCCCGGGCCCCGGCCGCAGGTCGCGAAGCGCGCGCCGTCGGGTGACACGCTCAGTCCGAGCACCGCCCCGTCGTGGGCCTGCACGCGGAAGAGCTCGCGCCCGGTCGCCACCTCCACCCCGCAGACGGTGCCGACGCCCGACGCGGAGACGCAGAGCCGGCCGTCCCGGGTGATCTCCGCCGCGGCCACGTAGTCCCCGAGGCTGTGCTGCCAGCGCGGCGCGAGCTGCGTACGGGGCGCCGGGCCGCCGCGGGCGGTCACGACAGGCACTGCTCGAACCCCCGGGTCAGCGCCTCGCGATCGAGCTTGCGGCCGATGAAGACGAGGTCGTTCGCGCGCGGGGTCGCGCCCCACGGCCGGTCTTCGCGCCCGTCGAACAGCATGTGCACCCCCTGGAACACGTACCGGTTGGCCATGCCCGCGATGTTGAGGATGCCCTTCATGCGGAAGATGTCCCCGCCCTTCTCGCGGAGCAGCTTCGAGACCCAGGCGTTGAGCCGGTCGCCGTCGATCATGCCCTCGCGGTGGATGCCCACGGAGGTGACCTGCTCGTCGTGGGTGTGACCGGCGGCGAAGGCCTCTTCGGCGACCGCCTGCAGCGGCACCCCGTCGCGCAGCAGCCGCAGCTGGAACTCCGACGGCAGGTGCTCGGTGTAGAGGCCCACGCGACCCGCCCTGCGGACGCGCAGGAAAAAGCGCTTCGTACCGTCACCCGCGAGCACCAGCGAGGCGGGCTGCGCCGCGCCCACGTCGACGGTCGCGGAGGGGGCCACGCTCGTCGCGCCCTCCGACCACACGTGCATCGCGCGGTCGGCGGAGGCTCGCGACGACGCCAGCTCGTCCTCGGCGAGGTGCACAGCGAGGAGGCCCATCTCGGGGTCGGGCCCGTCGTCCAGCGCCAGCTCGTACACCCCCTCGGCGAGCTCGAAGGTGCCCGCCCACTCGAAGGGGTACTCCGGGGTGAGGAAGGTCGGCTTCGCCTCCACGGCGCGGTCGAGGTCGAAGCCGCCCACGTCGAGCACGGACGCGATGGGCACGTCGGCGTCCTTCGCGCGCAGCACCCGGGCCATGGAGTTCATGCCGCGCACGCGGCGCTCGAGCGCGTCGAGCTCGGCCGCGGTCACCAGGTCGGTCTTGTTGAGCACGAGCACGTCCGCGAAGGCGATCTGCTCCCTGCACTCGTTGGAGTCGTCGAGGTGCAGGTGCACGTGCCGGGCGTCGACCAGCGTGACGATGCCGTCGAGGGCGAAGAGGTCGCGCAGCTCGTCGTCGACGAAGAAGGTCTGCGCCACCGGGCCGGGGTCGGCCATGCCCGTGGTCTCCACGAGGATATGGTCGAACTTGTCCCGGCGCTTCATCAGGTTGCCGA
>CAIOSS010000034.1 GCA_903860995.1 uncultured delta proteobacterium
CTCGGGCTTGATGTCGCGGTGCACGATGCCCGCGGCGTGGGCCGCGATGAGCGCGTCCATCACGGGCAGCGCGACGGCGACGGCGGAGAGCGGAGAGAGGCTCCCGAGCTCGTTGAGGCAGCCCGCCACGTCGGTGCCGCGGAGGCACTCCTGGGCCATGAAGCGCGTGCGCAGCGCGGGGTCGTCGCCCACCGCGTGCACCCCGACGATGTTCGGGTGGCCGATGCGCTCCGCGGCGCGCGCCTCGCGCTCGAAGCGCATCACCAGGTCGTCGCGCTCGTAGAGGTCCGCGCGCAGGGTCTTCAGCGCGACGAGGGTGCCGGTGACCGCGTCCCGCGCCTGGTAGACCGCGCCCATCCCGCCGATCCCCAGCATCTTCCGGATCACGTACCGACCCGCGACCTTCGTGCCCGCTTCCAACATCGTGAATCCCCCCCCCTGGCTCGTATCCCCGGCGAGTCCCCGATCAGGCCGGGAGCGCGGCGCGCATCCGCTGGATCGCCCGGGTGTGGAGCTGCGACACCCGCGACTCCGAGACCCCCAGGCGGACGCCGATCTCGCGGAGGCTTTCGCCCTCCTCGTAGTAGAGCGTGACGATCTCGCGCTCGCGCTCGGGCAGCGTCGCCGCCGCCTGGGCGAGCTGCGCCTGGCGCTGGCGGGCGTCGAGGGCCGCGTCCGGGGCAAGGCCGTGGTCCGGAGCGTCCTCGGCGCCCTGGCCGTGCCCCGTCGCCTGGATCGCCGTCGCCGTCGAGACCTGCGCCATCTTCTCGCGGAGGTCGGTGAGGCTGAGCCCGAGGATGCCGGCGAGGGAGGTCTCGGAGCCTTCGCCCCGGGCGGCGGCCTCGCGGCTCGCGCGTCCGAGCTGCCGGGCGAAGCCGCGCTGGGCGCGGGTCAGGGGGTCGTTGCGGCGGAGCTCGTCGAGGAGCGCGCCGCGGATGCGGTGGTCGAGGAAGGCGTCGAGGGTCTCGGCGCGGCTCGGGTCGTAGCGCAGGTAGCCCTCGACCACGCCGAGCATCCCGGCACTGATGAGATCGTTGAGGGAGATGTGCGCCGGGAGGCGGCGGGCGAGGCGCTTGGCGTGGGCGATGACCCGCACGAGGTACTTGCGAGCGAGGGCGTCCGTCAGCCGATCACGCGACTGCCCCTGCGGCTCGACCCGGGTCTCGGTGCAGCCGAGGGCGTTGCTTGAAGAGAGCGAGGAGGCGTTGAACATGGCTGCGGGTCTCCGTGCTTGGCTGCGCGATCGCCCGGTGCAGGGCGTCGCCGACTTCGCGGGATCGGCACTCCCCAAGAGGAGGCCGTCAGGGTCGGAGGGGGCTATTGGAAGAACGGTGCCAAGCCCTCGCGAGCGCCCGCCAGCCGACGCACCCGCGCAACCAACCCCCGGGGCTCACGGGCACAAAATCAGGGGGGCTCCCTCGCGACTTCTCGTCGCTGTCCGTTGTGAGTTCCCTGTAGCGGATCGCGATCGTCTCCCCCCGACAACGCGAGGACAGGCACGCCTGCGCGCGCCACGATATGGAGCGCCCGCCATGGTTGCATGGCCTGCCCGACCCACCGAGACCCGAGGGTACCTCGTCCTACATGGTGGGTCGGTGGCTCCCGGCGGTCGCGAAGCGGTACGTCCCGAGGCCCTCGTCGAAGTCCTCGATGGCCCGCTCGTGCAGCGCCGCGGTGGCGGGCGGGGGATCACCCGGAGCGTGATCTCCTGCACGTGCGCGCGCACGGCGAAGGGCGCGTTGTCTGGCATGCGGGCGACGCTCGCCGCGGTGGCGTCCGCCATGATCCGCGAGCTGTGGGAGCTGGTCTTCCGCCGCACGCTCAGCCCAACCCATTCCCTGGAGAGCCCTAACGGCTGGTCGGACCCGCGCGGAGACCGGCGGACACGAGGCCCTCCATCGGGACGGCGCGGGCGCGGACGGCCCAGGACACCCGCTCGCGCCGCCACGCGAAGGTGCCCTCGGGCCACGCGAAGGCGGCCAGCACCGCCGCGCGCTCGTCCGGGGTCAGGCAGGGGTTGCCGCCCTCGATCGGAATCGTGATTCGCTCGGACCGGTAGCGCAGGGTTAGGGTGCCGGACGCCCCCGGCAGAAAGGTGAACTGCTGGAGCAGCGCGCCGAGGGTGGGGCGCGCGAGGACCTCGTCGGGCGAGCGCACGCCGACGAAGGCGCCCGACGCGGGCATCTCCACGGCGGGCATCTCCACGGCGGGCACCTCCACGGCGGGCACCTCCACGGCGGGGGCCGACGGGCGGACGTCCGACGGGGGCGGCGCGGTGGGCGGCGGGTCGTGGAGGTCCCAGCCGTCGTCGGCGTTTGGTGGGGGCGGGGGCGCCGTCGACCGGTACCGCTCGATGACCAGCACCTCATCGACCGGCGGCCAGACGAACTCGTCGACCGGCGGCGCCTCCTCGACCAGCGGCGGCGGACGGGTGATGCGGGGCCCCGGCGCGCCGCGCAGGCTCGCGAGCGGCGCCTCGCCCAGGTCGTCGAGGATCTCCCACGCGCGGCCCACGCCGCTGAGTCCGGCCGCGACCAGGGCGGCGCCGACGGCGATGGCGCCCGGCGGGCTCGCCTCGACCGGGATGCTCCACGCGCCCTGCAGGTCAAGGTGCAGCGAGCGCTCGTGGACGCGCCGCCCGGCGCAGAGGAAGCGCGTGACCTCCGTCGCCGCGACGCCGGCCTCGCGCAGCGTGAGGCGCGCGACGGCGGTGACGAGGGGGAGGATGCCGTCGGTCTTCACGTTGGCGCCGTCGAGGCCCGCCACCGACTTGCGCGCCCGCACGTGGACCTTCCCCGGGGACACCTCCGCGACGGAGAGCTCGAGCTTGTGGGTGCCGACGTGCACGAGGAGGCAGATGCCGCCGACGGAGGGGTCGTGGTGCGCGGCGCCGATCGCCAGCGCCGTGGTGTCGCGGACGATCCGGAGCACCTCCAGCGTGGTGTCCTCCATCGAGCGCAGCAGGGCGCGGCGGGCGCGGTCGTTCCAGAGGGCGGGCACCGCGACGCCGACCAGGGTCGGGGCATCGCCGAGCGCGTGCTGCAGGGCGAGGAACAGCTCGTTCGCGGCCTCGGTGGCGTCGGCCTCGCTCTCCGCTACGCCGAGCGACCACTTCCAGCGCCGGGCGTTGGTGCGCCGGAGCACCGACGCGAGGTCGTCGACGGGTCGCAGGACGATCGTCTGGTCGGGACGCATCGCCGCCACCGTGAGTCCGGCGGAGTGGACCTCGAGTCCAAGCAGGTGGGGCATCGGGCGACGGCCTCGGCGAGACTCCCGTGCGAGGCGAAGGCCCTCACCGGGGATCCAGACACGGACAGAACAGACCGCAACGGCGCCGGGCGCGCAAGGTTCGGGCGGTCTTCGTCTTCTTCTGAGGCATCCGCCCAGCAGTCCCCGGGCTTGTCGCACGACGCGATGGCACGCCACCGCCCGGCGGGAGGTCGGCGTTGACCGCGGCGATCGCGGCTTGCGACGACCGTCCCGATGGACACGCGGACGCTCGAACCCGGGCAGATCATCGACCGGGAGTACTAAGGTCGAGCGGCTCCTCTCCCAGGGCGGCATGGGCGCCGTGTACGTCGTGGAGCACGTCACCACCGGCAAGCGCCGCGCCCTCAAGGGGATGCTCTCGCACCTGGTGCGCGACCAGGCGAGCCGCGACCGCTTCGAGCGCGAGGCCCGCATCGGGGCGCGCATCGAGAGCGACAACGTGGTCGAGGTGGTGGACGCGGGCGTCGACGAGGCCACGGGGCTGCCCCTCCTGGTCATGGAGCTTCTCGACGAC
>CAIOSS010000035.1 GCA_903860995.1 uncultured delta proteobacterium
ATCTTCGGGCCACATCGCCACGATCACGCCCGCGATGAGGATCATCGCGCCCAGCCAGATCCAGAGGGTGAGCGGGTTCACGAAGGCCTTGAGGTGCGCCACGCGCGTCGTGGGGTCGACGCTGTTCATGGTGACGTAGAGGTCCTCGCCGAGGCGCGACACGATGCTCACCTCGCTCGTGGGCTGCTCGGGGCGCGCGGTGTAGTTGAAGCGCGCCGGGCGCATCCGCGCGAAGAAGGCGCCGCCGCGGGTGACGGTGATGTTCGCCCGCGTCTGGCGCATCGTGATGTCGCGGATGAAATCGATGCCGTCATACCGGAGGGTGTAATCCCCGAGGCGGAAGCTCTCGCCCGGGTGCACCACGGCCTCGGCCTCCTGGCGGTAGGCCGCGCCCACCCAGCCGGCCATCATCACCACGAAGCCCAGGTGCGCGAGGTATCCGCCGTAGCGCCGACGGTTCTTGCCCACCAGGCGGGTGAGGGCGACCGGGGCCGACTCGCCCTTGGCGGTCATGCGGGCGCGGGTGCCGCGCCAGTACTCCTGCGCGAGGGCTGCGACGTTGAGGGCCACGAGGCCCGTCGCGACGGCGGGCAGGTGGCCGTCGAGCCAGGCGATGCCGCGCCCGACGTTGACGTGCCCGAGCGTGGCGCCGAAGAGCTTGAGGGGGGTGACCACGTCAGAGATGGGGGGGATGTTCACCACCGCGGGGAAGCCCACCGCGCGGCCGAAGACGGCGTGCGCGAGGCCCGCGCCGACGCCCGCCGCGAGGGGTCCGCGGAAGGCCTTGAGCAGCAGGTCGGGCGATCCCTTGCGCCACGGGGTGAGCACGCCGATGGCCATCACCAGCAGCAGGAGCACGGCCACCGGGGCGAGCCAGGCGTTGTAGAAGGTCGCGCCGACGGTGAGGCGCTCGTCCCAGAGCCACTCGGCGATCTTGGGCCAGGTGGTGGCGAGGGCGATGAACACGCAGATGCCCAGGAGCATCCAGTTGTTGGCGACGAACATCGCCTCGCGGGAGAGCAGCGCGTCGATCTCGGCGGCCTTGCGCAGCAGCGGCAGGCGCCAGACGACGAGCCCCGCGCAGAGCAGCACGAGGAAGCCCATGAACCACACGAAGTAGATGCCGATGCCGCTCTGGGCGAAGGAGTGCACGCTGGAGATGAGCCCCGAGCGCGTGAGGAAGGTGCCGAAGATCGTGAGGAAGAAGGTGAAGAGCAGCAGCGCCACGTTCCAGACCTTCAGGATGCCGCGGCGCTCCTGGATCATCACGGAGTGGAGGTAGGCCGTGAGGGTCCACCACGGGAGGCAGGCGGCGTTCTCGACCGGGTCCCACGCCCAGAATCCGCCCCAGCCGAGCTCCTCGTAGGCCCAGAGCATCCCGAGCACGTTGCCGATGCTCAGGAACATCCACGCGAAGAGCACCCAGCGCCGGGCGGCGAGGGTCCACTCCTCGCCGAGGCGCCCCGTGACGAGGGCCGCGACGGCCCAGGCGAAGGGCACCGCGCACCCGACGAAGCCGATGTAGAGGGAGGGCGGGTGGATGACCATGTAGAAGTTCTGGAGCGAGGGGTTGAGCCCCTCGCCCTCGACCGGCGCGCCCACGAAGCTGGCGGAGAAGGGGTTCGCCGCCCAGGCCATGATCACCCCGAAGAAGACCACCACGCCCATGAGGGTGGCGATGACCCAGGGCGCGAGCTCCTTGTGGCGCGCGCGCAGCGTGACCACGCACACGCTGGTGTAGAGCGAGAGCAGGAAGGTCCACCAGAGGAGCGAGCCGTCCTGGCCGCCCCAGAGCGCGGTGACCAGGTAGTGCAGCGGCATCGAGCGGTCGGAGTAGTGGGCGACGTACCGGATGCGGAAGTCGTGCGACAGGAAGCCGTAGAGCAGCAGCATCACGTCGAGGCCGATGAGGGCGCAGGTGCCGAGGGCGGACAGCCGGGCCGCGCGGAGCAGGCGCGGGGCGGCGCCGCCGCGGTCGGTGCCGGCGAGCACGGCGAGGCACAGCGAGACTGCCGCGGTCACCAGGAACGCGTAGAGCACCCCCGTACCAAAGGCCGGGATGCCCGCGTCATACGAAGGATGGTCCATGTCAGGGCGGACCGTAGTGGGCGCCCCCGGGGGGGTCAATCGCCGCAGGGACGATGGGCGCTCATGCGTCGAGGTGGCGGTGTGTGGATCAGATGCGCGAGTCGAGCGTGGTGCCGAGTGACACCGTGGTGAAGTGCAGCCAGTTGCTCTGGTAGCCGTCGCTCGTGTTGGTCGGGTCCCCCTGGCCGACGGCGCCGCCGCCGAGGTAGCGCACGTTGATGAAGGCCTCGACGTGCGGGATCACCCGCCACCCGACGCGCACGCTGGCGTCGAGGATGGCCCCGGCGACCTCGTTGTCGCTGCCGTTGAGCACGGAGATTGGGGCGTAGAGGCCGTCGATCTCGAAGCCGAAGAACCCGCGGGTGGAGATCGGGAATCGCCCCCGCGCCCGGAGCAGCGGCACCGGGCCCACGTCGTTGCGCTGGCGGTAGCTGCGCCCGTCGACGGACTCGAACTCGATGCTGGCGTTGCGGAGCTGGAGCCCGACGCCGAAGGCCAGCTCGCGGTCGGGCGCGGGCAGCACGTCGTAGGCCCACGCACCGCGGAAGAACGGGAACCCGTACCGGAAGCGCACGGGCGTCCCCGCGGTGAAGTTCGCGCCGTCGATGCGCAGGTCGCGCCCGAGCGTGGCCGACGAGTCGATCTGCAGGGGCTGGTAGAGGAAGGTGATGAGGTGCCGGCGGCGCACGTCGAGCTCGATGGAGGCGCGCGCGAAGGTGTAGAGGTTGGTCTGCCCGCCGTCGTCGCGGTAGTCGATGCGGCTGCCATCACGACCGAGCTGGATGAAGTGCGAGCCCACGGCGAGGAAGCCGAGCTCGGCCTGCGCGCGCAGCCCGAACACCGGCTCCGCGGAGGCGCCGGTCGGGCCTGGCGCCTGGGCCGCGGCGAGGGCGCCGGACAGGGAGAGCGACAGCGCGAGGGCGATGGGGGACGGCGTCATCATGGCAGTGAGATGATCGAGCCCGGCTGTGGGTCTCGCCAGTGCCCCGCGCGGCGGGTCAGCGAACGGTGCCGAGGGTGGCGTCGGGGAAGAGGTCCGCGGCGCCCGGGTGGGTCTCGCGCACGGCGCGGGCGATCTGGAGACGCTGCGAGGCGCTCAGGGTGGCGGTGATCATGGGGATCAAGGCCCTCCGGTGGGTGCGTGAGCTCCCGTCGTGACGACGGCGTGGCGTCGGTGGTTCCGGCAGAGGAGGGTCGGGAATCGGCCCCGCAGAGGGCGAGGGGGAGGGAGGGAGTGCCTAGCGCGCGCGGCGGAAGGTGTACCGCGGCGCGATGGTGACCGTCGCGAAGGACTGCGTGCGCAGGCCCACGATGAGATCGTCGCCGCGCACCTCGTAGTCGAGCATCGTGGGCGTGGTGGCCGCGGTGCCCGCGGTGCACTCGGTGGTGAGCGCGAGCGAGCCGCCGCTGGCGACGTAGGTGCTGGTGAAGTTCACCTGGGGAATGTCGCGGGCGAAGCGGTTGCCCGTGGTGAAGGCCAGGGAGAGGGAGCCCAGGAAGTCGGCGCGGAGGCGCCCTGCGGAGGTCCACACCTGGCCGCGGCCGCCGAGGGTCGAGGCCGCGGCGTCGATGGTGCCGATGGGGGTCATCGCCATGTTGATGACGTACTCGACGGTGGCGAGCTCCCATCGGGCGTCGGGGATCTCGCCGCCCATGAGCGCGGGCGCCGTGCCCACGCGCACCGTGCCCGCCGCGAGGGGCAGGGTGGTGGGCGCGTCGGCCGGCGAGCACATCCCCGGGCGGTACACGAGGTCGCCGGGGGTCGTGGTGTTGAA
>CAIOSS010000036.1 GCA_903860995.1 uncultured delta proteobacterium
CGACGCGACGCTCGTCGCGACCCTGCGCTGACGCGACGGTCGGCCTCACGCGGTCGCGCTCCGGTCGTCGTCATCCTGGGGCAATCGGTCGCATCGTTCTTGCTGCGATGCGGGTCTACAACGTGCCGCCGAGGCCCCGTGCCTGACCCGTCGAAGGCCTCGGCGTCGCCCCCCACTTCGAGGAGCCCACCCATGTCCGCTCGCGTCTCGCGCTGCGCCGCACTCGCGTCGCTGCTTCCCCTCCTCGCGGGCTGCCCGGCCGACCCGCCGAACCCCGCGGTGCGGGCCTGGCAGGCCGTGGCGACCAACCTCTCCGAGGCGGCGCTCTCGGTCACCGGCACCTCCGACCACGACGTCTGGGTGGTGGGCGCGGACAGGGGTAGCGGCCCGCTCGTGCTCCACTACGACGGCGCGCGCTGGGCCCGCCCGAGCACGGGCACCCGGGGCGACCTGTGGTGGGCGCACGCCTTCGCCGACGGCACGGTCTGGATGGGGGGCGCGTCGGCGACCCTGCTGCGCCACCGCGGCGATCGCTTCGAGCGCTTTGCCGCCCCGGGCACGGCGCGCGCGACGGTGTTCGGCCTCTGGGGCGCGAGCCCCGACGACGTGTACGCGGTGGGCAGCACCGCGGGCCGCAACGGCTTCGTGTGGCACTTCGATGGCACCGTGTGGCGCGACACCGCTCTGCCCGCGGCGCTGCCTGACGTCAACGAGACCCACGACGGGCCGGCCTTCTTCAAGGTGTGGGGTCGCGGCGCCGACGACGTCTGGGTGGTGGGCGAGCTCGGGGTCGCGCTGCACGGCCGCGCCGGAGCCTTCACCGCGGTCGACACGGGCACCGCGCGGCGGCTCTTCACCGTGTTCGGCGACGCGCAGCGCACCCTTCTCGTCGGCGGCGATTCGCAGGGCGTGCTGCTCGACGCGCCGGCGGGTTCGACCTCGTTCACCGCGCGGGCACCCGACGGCGCGACGCTCTTGCAGGGGGTCGCCACGAGCGGCGACGCGGGCTGGGCCGTCGGCCAGGGGTGTCGCGTTTTCCAGCGGGCGGGCGCGACGTGGCGCGAGGTGGAGGTCCCGCTGGCCCTGTCGGCGCAGTCGCTCCACGCCGCGTGGCTCGACCCGTCGGGCGACCTCTGGAGCGTCGGCGGCGACGTGCTCTCCAACGACCTCTCCAACGGCGTGATCGCGCACTTCGGCAAGCCGGTTGCGCCGGTCGTGCGCGCCCCGCAGGCGGATGCGGGCACCGACGCGGGCGTCGACGCCGGTACACCCGTGATGTGTCCGGCCGACGCCGTCGACCCCGCACCCTCTGGCTCGATCGCGCGGCGCTGGAACGAACAGATACTCAACGCCATTCGTCGCGACGTGCCGCGGCCCGGCGTGCACGCGCGCAACCTGTTTCACCTCTCGGTCGCGATGTGGGACGCGTGGGCCGCCTTCGACACCGCGGCCGACGGATACGTCTCGACCGCCCGCGTCGCCGCCGCCGACCCCGAGGCCGCGCGGCGCGAGGCCATCAGCTTCGCCGCGCACCGACTGCTCACGCAGCGCTACGCCCGGGCCGTCGGCGGGGCCGTCTCGACCGCGTGCTTCGACGCGTTCATGCGCCGCCTCGGGTACGACCCTGCGGTCGGTGATGCGGTCGGCGACGCCCCCCGCGCCGTCGGCAACCGCGTCGGGCGCGCCGTCATCGACGCGACGATCGACGACGGCGCCAACGAGCGCAACGCCTACGCCGACACGACGGGCTACGTCTCGCCGAACGCCGCCCTCACGGTCGACAGCCCGGGCACCACGATCGCAGAGCCGTCGTTGTGGCAGCCGCTCGACCTGGCGACGGCGGTCACCCAGAACGGCATCGTGCTCGACTCCGGTCGGCAGGTGTACATCGGGGCCAATTGGGGCCTCGTGCGCCCCTTCGCGCTGCCGCCGCCCGCCGCGGGCGCGACCTACTTCGCCGCCGAGGGCCCTTCGGCGACGCAGCCCGAGATGCGCGCGTGGGTGGTCGACGTGATCCGTCGCGAGCGCCTGCTGGACACGACCACGGCCGACACGATCGACCTCTCGCCCGGTAGTGTGGGCGACAACTCGCTCGGCAGCGACGACGGCGACGGC
>CAIOSS010000037.1 GCA_903860995.1 uncultured delta proteobacterium
CAAGGGAGCGACGGACTTGGGCGGGCAGGTGCTCCAACGCTCTGGCGAACCCGATGCGGCAGCGCCAGCCCCGGCTGAACTCCCCTTGCGACCCTTGCGACCCTTGCGGTTCTTATCCTCCGAGGCAGCCTGGCTCAACCCGTCAGAACTCCTGCGACGCGGTACTAGTACCTCGCTGCCGACAAGGCCGCACGGGCGCTCCTCCGCGGCCGGCGCGAGCACGAGATCGCGCGGCGACGAAGCCGTCGGCCCATAGTGGACGGTACGCATCGACCAGTACCAGGCCGACCAGGAGCTTCGCCCTCGAACGGGGCGTTGTTTAAATTGAACTCCCCGAAGCACCCGTGTTACCTGCTCCGCGACCGCGGGTTGTGCTTTCGGCCACGAAATATGTCGTGCGTTCACGAGCGACCTCCACAGGTCACGTTTCCACAAGGGGTTCCAAGTCATGATGCGAACGCTGGTTTCTATGGGCCTCCTCATCGGTCTCCTGGGTACGACGGGCTGCTCGTACGCCGGCATCGCCGTTGCTCCCAATGGCACCGTCTACGTCGCCCGCAACGACTCGTTCCTCCTCGGTGCGCTCCGCGGCGTGTACGCGTGTACTCCGGCCGGCAACGAGCTCAACTGCACCAAGGCGGGCTCGCCCTGATCCGCTGAGGCCACGCACGGTCGCGTGGGGTGCCTGCTGGGAGTTTCGGCCTCCAGCAGGCTCTTTTCGTTTGTACCGCGGTGCGCGGCCGATGTCGTCTCACGGTTGTCTCCCACTCTCCGCAGGGCCATCCATGCTCCCCCCCCGCGTCATCGTCCTGTCCGGAGTGCTCGCCCTCTTCGGCTGCAAGCCACCGCCAGCGCCTCGTCATGACGCCGCGGCGAGCCCGCGAGAAGAGACCGCGGCGCTCGGCTGGCAGGTCGATGCTCCTGGAGAGCTGATCCGCGCCGGGTCGGTGCGCACCACACCGCCCGGTCGCGAAGAGTCCCTCATGGGTGTGGTGCCCAACGCGGCCCGCCGGGCGGCGCTCCGGTGCCGCGTCGACGGAGGAGCCACAACACTTCCCCCTAACGTCGCGCTCCGCTTCGAGGCGAGCGTCGATGCCCCGCTGCGGCCGGTAGGCGGCTACCAGGGCAACCCCTTCTCGCAATGCCTCGCCACGGAGCTTGCTCGCGAGCTGCGCGTCCCGCCGGGGGTCGTCGGAATCGTCGAGATCAGCCTGTTGTTTCAGGGTTGACGAGCCGCGGGGGTCGTCACCGCTCCGGGCCCGCGCAGGGCGGGCATCCGGTAGCGGAGCGGCGGCGCCCAGACCGCGTAGGCGATGGCGCCCAGGGGAATCCGCAGCCCGACACCGAGCCACACCTGCGTGGGTTCATCGAAGAGAAGCTGCGCCTCGACGCGAACCAGCGAATAGCCCAGCGCCAGCGTCGCGCCAGGGCGGCCGTCCGCTGACAGGGTGGCGCCCGCGCCGACCGACCAGCCCTCGGAGATACTGGTCACGCCGCCCATCACCCCGAAGGCCGTGCGATTGGTGGTGAGGTGCTCCGCCGTGAGCGTAATGTCCCAGAGCCTCCAGTCGATGATGCGGCTATAGCCGGCGCGGGTTCGCATGTGGAACCGCGGCGTCCAGTCGCCGACCGGCAGCATGCCGGTGACCTCGGCGTCGAGAGCGAACCACGAGCGCGGCGGCGGGGCGCCGAGATCCTGGGCGGCTGCCGGTTGCGCCCAGACCAGCCACGCAGCGAAGGGCGCCACCATGAGAGAGCGTCGGATCCGTATCACGGAGCGCCTAGGTAGCACGACTCCCGCCGCGCGCCGCGCCAGAAGTCTCCAGGGATCAGCGCCCGAACGACGCCCGACGGCGTCGTAGGACGCCTTCGAGAAGGCCGCCGCGAAGGTGAAGCTGCCCGTGGAATGACACCGCCAACGTTGGCAGCGAACGCGGCAACGTCGGCCAACACCCTCGACGTCCGCGCGCCCAGTCCCCATACCACCGCCCACGACGCGTCGGCCGACCATCGCCCAGCGCCGCGCCGGAGTCCGCCGATGTCCAACCCCCACGAGCGCGTGCTCTACCAGTTCAAGATCTCCCACTACGCCGAGAAGGCGCGCTGGGCCCTCGAGCACAAGGGGCTCCAGTACACCCGCCACGAGGTGCTCTTCGGCGCGGGTCAGCTCCTGCTCAAGCTGCGCACCGGCTCCCGGCAGGTGCCCGTGCTCGACGACCGCGGCGGCGTCGTGGTGGGCTCGACGGCCATCCTCGACCACCTCGAAGACCGCTACCCCGCGGCACCGCTCTGGCCCGCCGACCCGGCGGAGAAGGCCGCGGCGCGCGAGGCCGTCGCGTGGGCCGACGAGAAGATCGGCAGGGGCGTGCGGGGCTTCCTCCTGGCCAGCGCCCGGCACGACCCGCGGGTGGGCGGCGCTGCGGGCGTCGCGCGGCTGCTGGGCCCGGGCTTCATCCGGGTGGCCTCCGACTACTGCGGCTACGACTCGCTCGCGCTCGCCGAGCGGGACTTCCCGCGGGTGCTGCTGGAGCTCAAGGCCCGCCTCGGCGACCGGCCGTACCTCGTGGGCGAGCGCTTCACCGCGGCCGACCTCACGGCCTGCGCGCTCATCAACCCCCTGTACGGTCCGCCGGCGTCGCCGCTGCG
>CAIOSS010000038.1 GCA_903860995.1 uncultured delta proteobacterium
GCGCCCGCCGACCGCCGCGCCCAAGAGCCTCGCCCGCGCTGCCCCCTCGGCGGGCAACTCCACCTACGCCTCGCTGCCCCCGCTGCGCAGCTCGGCGTCCCCGAGCGCGAGCGTCGCCCCCCAGCGGCCCTCCGCGCCGCCTGGCGAGGCGGAGTCCGAGACGGCCCTGCAGGGCAGCGAGCGGGCGGTCGCGGCCCACGAGTGCATCCTCACGCTGGCGCGCGCCTCGCGCAGCTACCTCATCTATGACCCGAGCAACCAGGCGGTGCGGGGCTTCCTCGACGCGCTCCGCAGCGCCTTCGCGGATTACCTGTCCCGGTATGGCGAGATGCCGCTGACGGTGCGCCCCTTCGAGCTCGTGCTCGACCAGGAGGTCGTCTACATCGAGCGCGAGCGCGAGCGGTCGCTGGCGCTCAAGCTCTTCCGCGACGGCGTGCGCAAGATCACGCTGGACGCCGACACCACCTGGCCGGAGCTCACCAAGCTGCTGGAGATCCTCTCGATCCGCTTCGTCGGGGTGCGGCACGACGAGGACGACCTCGTCACGCTGCTCTGGAAGGCGGGGTTCCACAACATCACCATCGAGTCCATCGAGGGCTTCGTGCCCGACGACGACGACGAGGTCCCCGCGGGAGATCGCGGCCCCTCGATGGGCGTTGCGATCGAGGCGTCCGCGAAGATCCCCGCGGACTTCGACCTCCCGGCCCCGGCCCTGCCGGCCGCCGCGCGCGTCTCGCTCGCGGAGGTCTCCGACGAGGCCCGCGCGGCGCTGGTGGCCGAGTGCGCCTCGCCGCGGCTGCCGCAGGTGACCATCGACCTCATCCGGCAGTTACTCGCCGTGGCGGGCGACCCGACGGACCCCGTGGGCTTCAACGAGGTCGCGCCGCTGGTGCGCGAGGCGCGGGACTTCCTCCTCTCCGACAGCCGGCTCCAGCAGCTGCTCGCCCTCTACGACGTGCTCGCGCGCTTCGACGACACGCACCCCGACCTCGCCGAGCAGGTGGGCCCCATCGTGGGCGGCTTCTTCGACGCCCGGGCCCTCCAGAAGCTGGTGCGCTCGGTGCCCCACGACGCCCCGGGCGCGCCCCGGGAGCTCAAGGACCTGCTCTCGTCGCTGCCTTACGACCCGCTGCCGGTGCTCCTCGACCTGCTCGGCACCGAGCGCGCGGAGAACGACCGGCGCATCCTCCGCGAGCTGCTCGAGGGCTTCCTGCCGGCGCGCGCGGACGTGGTCGTGGCGCGGCTGCGGTCGGTGCGCGGTAGCCTCGCGGCCGACCTGCTGCGGGCCCTCGCCGAGCGGCTGCCAGACGCGCCCTCGCTGGTCGCCTCGACGCTCATCGGCGGCGAGGACGACGAGCTGCAGATGGAGTTCCTGCGGCTGACGGCGACGGCGCGCACCGACGCCTCGACGCGGGGCGTGCTGGTGCACCTGCTGCGGTCGCCGAGCGAGCTGCTGCGGGTGCGCACCGTCGAGGCCATCGGCGAGCACCGCGAGCCCGGGGCGTTCACGCTGCTGCAACGGCACGCAGAGCACCGCGCGGAGGAGCGCTCGTCGCCCGAGGAGATGGCCGCGGTGGGGCGGGCCATGACCCTGGTCGACGGGGGACGGGCCATCGAGGCCTTCCGCGAGTGGGCGAAGCCCGCGGGGATCATCCAGCGGCTCATGAAGAACGACGCGCACGGGGCGCGGACGCGGGCCGCCGCGGCGGGCCTGGCCCGGCACCCGGCGGCGGAGGCCGACGCGATCCTGAGAGAGATGGCGGCGGCGGCGAGCACGGAGGCGATGCGGCGGGTGGTGGAGGAGGCGCGGGCGGAGCGGGCGCAGGCGAAGGCGGTGACCGCGTGAGCGCCGTCGACGAGGTGGCCGACGCGCAGCGCGACGTCGGGCGGGCGCTCGACAAGGCGCGGGCGGGCGACGACCGCGAGCTGGCGGCCAAGGTGCGCGAGCTGGGCGAGCAGTTCGTGCGGATGCTCACCGGCGCGATGCGCATGACGCGCTTCCATGACACCCGCAACATGGCCTTCGAGGCGCCGCTGAAGGACCTCGAGCGCTCCCTCGCGGCGCTGCGCGACCTGCTCGGGATGGTGCAGGTCATCATGGTGGAGGATCAGGTCTACGTGAACGACCAGCGCCTCCGGCTCGACGACCGCGTGGAGGCCGACGACAACTTCGCGGCGCTGTGGCTGCGGCACGAGGTGGGCGGGCTCAACCTGCACGCCACGCTGACCATGGAGCAGTGGCGCCGCATCGTGGTGGCCGCGATGGCCGACGCCCCGCCCGCCCACCCGCGCGCGGCGCTCCAGGCGCTGCTGGAGGCGGCGGGGTTGAGCGCGCTGGAGCTGCTGCCGGTGTTCCGCTTCCGGCTGAAGGACGAGCACAAGCGCCTCGACCAGGACGTCGGCGCCGTGATGCACCGCGCGGCGGGCGTGGTGGACGGGCTCTGGGCGGGCCTCGCCTCGGGCCGGGCGGCCAACCCGCTGCCCGTGCGCAAGATGATCAACGAGATGGTCGATCTCCCCGCGCAGAGCGAGGAGGAGAGCATCGCGCGCTCGCGCTTCGACAAGAACACCCACGCGCTCTCGCGACACAGCTCGCAGGTGGCGATGCTCGCGGTGCTCATCGGCCGCGAGGTGGGCCTGCCCGAGACGACGCTGGCCGACCTCGGCGTGACCGCCTGCTACCACGACCTCGGCTACGCGACCGACGAGGACGGCTACGCGCCGCCCTTCAGCCGGCACGGCAGCGCCGCCGTGCGCAGCCTGCTGGCGCAGCGAGGCTTCCACGAGGCCCGCATCCACCGGATGCTGGCGTGCCTGGAGCATCACCGGCCCTTCAACGCCCCGGGTGGCTCGTCGCTGTTCGGGCGCATCATCCACATCGCGGACGACTTCGAGACGCTCACCCGCTACCGCCCGGGGGGGCCGCTGATGGCGCCGCCGACGGCGCTCGCGCGGATGTACGCCGCCCGCGGCACGGAGTACGACCCCGAGCTGCTCCAGCTCTTCGTCAACCGCGTGGGGCGCTATCCGCCTGGGAGCGTGCTGGAGCTCGAGGACGGGCGCTGGGTGCTGGTCCTCTCCGGCGTGCGCTCCCCGGAGCTCTTCGATCAGCCCCTCACCGAGGTGGTGCGGATGGCCGACGGCACCGAGCCGTTCCTGCCGATGCCGGTCGACCTCGCGGCCGAGGGCTCGGTGCGGCGCGTCGTGGAGTAGGCGCAGGCGCCAGAACCGCCGACGCCCCGGGTGACCCGTTGCCGGGGCCCGAGGCGTCTTCGGAGATGGAGAGGGCTGTAAGCCGAGTTCTGTCCCGCGCGGCGATCGCTCACCGCCCAGGGGCGCTCATTCTTCTAGCGTCGACGATTGCTCGCGACGTCGTTAGCGACCAACCCGGAAGCATCGACCGGGCTCCTGGTCTCCCGCGGTGTGACCCGCATCGCTTCCATATTGGGTCTTGCTCCGGATGGGGTTTGCCGTGCCGTCGCTGTCGCCAGCGCCGCGGTGAGCTCTTACCTCACCGTTTCACCCTTACCGCAGTGGCCTCGCGGCGTGCGGCGGTCTTTCTCTGTTGCACTGTCCTCGGGATCGCTCCCACTGGCCGTTAGCCAGCATCCTGCCCTGCGGAGCTCGGACTTTCC
>CAIOSS010000039.1 GCA_903860995.1 uncultured delta proteobacterium
GATCTCGGTGGCGCGGGCGCCCTCGGCGGCGCGATGGCCGCGGGCGCGGTGGCCGGTGGCGCGATGGCCCAGCAGGGCGCGACCTTGACCTGCCCCCACTGCAACGCGCAGGTGCGCCCCGGGAAGTTCTGCGCGGAGTGCGGCGGCAACATCGCCGTTGCCGCAAAGAAGAACTGCACCGGCTGCGGCGTCGAGCTCGCACCCAACGCGCGCTTCTGCCCCGAGTGCGGCAATCCCTCGGCGCCGCCCGCGCAGCGCTGAAGCGGCCGCTCCCCCCATCCAACCAGGCACCTCTCGCAGGAGGTGCCGCCCCCTCCCCTGCGCCCGTCCCGCCCGATCAGAACTCCATCGCGAGGCCGACGTTCCACGTCTCGGTGCCGAGCCGCAGCTGCGGGCGCGAGCCGAGTGCGCCGAGGTCGGAGCGCACGTACTCAGCGAAGACGTAGCTGTGGTTGACGCCCATCTGAAGGTCCCAGCCGCGCTGCACCGCGGGCTCGAAGACGTCGAGGCGGAGCATCAGGCCCGCGGCGAAGTGGGTGCCAAGGCTCCCGCCCGTCGCCGCCTGGCCGAGGTCGGAGTCCGTCGCGCTCGCGCCGGGGGAGAGCCCGAGCGAGCGCCGCGAGAGGGTGTCGCCGTTGGTGATCCACCAGTAGGCATACCCGACCCCGTATTTCACGTACGGCACCAAGGGCACCACCGTGCGCCGCGCCAGCACGTCGATGCGCACCACCGCGACGGCGTAGCCCGGGATGACCTGGAGGGTGGTCTCCTGGCCGTCGGAGGGGCGCTCCCAGCCCGCCGCTGCGGGCATCGGGTTCTGGGTGAGCGGCGCGATCGCGGAGGCGGAGGTGTAGCCCGCGCCGACGCCCAGGCCGATCGACCCGATCGGGTTGATGCGCAGGAACTGCCAGTCGAACTCGGCGCCGAGCTGGAGGCGGTCGGTGGTGCCGAACATGTCCGCGAAGGGCGTCGCGCGGCCGTCGAATTCCGAGTCCGTGTTGGGGTACCAGGGGCCGCCCCGCAGCTCGACGAGGAAGTTCTGCGTCGACTCGTGTCGGCTGCGCGAGCTGTCGGGCCCGAAGAGCTCGAAGGTCTGCGCGTGGGCGACCGACGGCGCCGCGACAGCAAGGACACCCGCGACCGCACATGACCACCAGCGACTCATCGGGTTCTCCTGCGCCGCGCCAAGAGCGCGACGCCCAACGCCAGACCCATCCACGCGCCGGCGCCGCCGACACGACCCGCCCGCACGGCGCAGGCACCGGGGCGCGCCTGACCGCCCGCCGCGCGGTACGACTCCCAGAAATCCGTGATGGGCACCGGGGTCACGCAGTTGCCCGCGACCGAGACGGTGCTGCGGTTGCCCGCGAGGTCCTGCGCCACGACGGCGATGCGGTACGAGCGCCCGTTCACGAGACCCTGCGCCACGGCGCGGGTCGCGGTCGCGCCGATGAGGTCGCTGCACCGGTAGCGGGCGAACACCGCGCTGTCGTTGACGTCGACAGTCGCGAGGGTGGACGACGCGCACGTGGCGTCGCTCCCGTCCTCCTCGTCGTCGCCGTCGAGCACCGCGGCGTCGCGCACGCCCCCGTCCGTCAGGGTCGAGGAGTTGGGCGGCGGATCGCAGAGCAGCCAGTAGCCCTGCAGGTCGGGCGGAGCCGCGGTGGTGGTGCCGCCGTCCTTCGAGGTCGAGAGCGAGCCGGGGTAGCTCCACGAGACGACCGCGACCCCCTCGCCCGGACCGGCGATCACGTCCGTGGGGGCGTCCGGAGGCGTCACGTCATACGAGATAGGGTATGTCCCGATGACGTTCATGTCCGACGGGGGGAAGGCGAGCACCGAGAGGTAGTTGGTGTTCGACGTCCCTTGCGTCGTGCCCGGCGTCTCGCAGTTGCCACCCTCCGGATCGATCAGGTACCGGCTCTGGATGCGGATGGTGTAGCTGAGCGGCGTCGTCGGGTTGGTGAACGTCAACGACGGGGTCTGCCGGATGGGCCAGCACCGCGGGGTGCCCGAGACGACGGGGGCGCGGGCGTTGGCCATCGAGCACGCCATCGCGTCGGCGCCGATGAAGTACTGGAGGGAGGTGGTGAGCATCCCGCCGGGGTTGGCCGAGTAGTTGATCGTGAAGGTCCACTCCTCGCCTTCGCAGTCACGGCGGCCGATGGGGGACGTGGTGTTGAGGGCGCCCTGCACGCCGCCCGGGTCGGTGGTTCGGGGCGAGCCCGAGCGCGAGATGTTCGTGAAGATCTGGCCGAGGCCCGGGGTCGATAGACCCAACACCGCGAGCGCGACCAGAAGCTGACGACGCAACATCCCTGGGAGCAGCAGCAAGGGTCGTTCCTTCGCGCGCGGCGCGCGATCGTCGGGAAACACCGCGGTACCGTGCGCGTCGGCGCGCACGGCGCCCTGCCAGGATGTCACTCGGATGGTCATGCCCGGGTCGAAGGCGTCACACCGAAGGCCCGCTCCGCGATCTGCACGGCGTTGAGCGCGGCGCCCTTGCGGAGGTTGTCTCCGACGATCCAGAGCGAGAGCGCCTGCGGGTCGTCGAGGTCTTGCCGGACGCGACCGACCGCGACGTCGTCGGTGCCCGACACCTGCCTCGGCTGGGGGTGCTGCCCCGGGCCGATGCGGTCGTCGACCACCACGCCAGGGGCCGCGCGGAGGCAGCCGAGGGCCTCGGCGCGGGTGATGGGGCGGCGGAAGCGCGCCCATACGCTCTGCGAGTGTGCGTTGCGCACCGGGACGCGCACGCAGGTGGGCGAGATGCGCAGCCCGGCGAGCTCGAGGATCTTCCGGCTCTCCGCGACGATCTTGAGCTCCTCTTCGGAGAAGCCCGAGGGCTCATGGGACCAGTCCGCGAGGAGGTTGCCCGCGAGCACACCTGGGAGCACCGCCACCGGCGGTGCCTCCCCCGCCTGGACGGCCCGCTGTTGGCGCTCGAACTCATCCACCGCCCGGGCGCCCTTGCCCGAGATGGCCTGGTAGGTCGAGACCACGACGTGATCGAGGCCCGCGAGGTCGTGCAGCGGCTTGAGGGCCATCAGCATCTGGATGGTCGAGCAGTTGGGGTTGGCGACGATGCCGCCCCGCGCGGGGATGCGCTGACCATTGACCTCCGGCACCACCAGCGGGACGTCGGCGTCCATCCGGAAGGCGCTGGAATTGTCGACCACGAGGCAGCCCGCCGCGGCGCCCACGGGCCCCCACTCGCGGGCGATGGACGAGCCCGCCGAGAAGAGCGCGACCGCGGCGCCTTCGAAGACCTCCGTCGACGGCGGCTGAAGCACCAGGGCTTCACCGCGGAACGTCACCGTGCCGCCCGCCGAGCGCGGCGACGCGACGACGCGCAGGTGACGCACGGGGAAGGCACGCTGCTCCAGCACGCGGAGCATCTCCTGCCCGACGGCGCCGGTTGCGCCAACGAGCACCACATCCATCGGATCGATCATGGGGGCTCTCTCTACCGAAGGTGCCCGCCGCGCACAATCGCGCGACGAGCAGGAGGGTGACGGGGGTGCTCGCTCAGCGGCGCGGGCGGTCGCCGCCGCGGGGCGGACCACGGCGGTCGCCGCTCGAGCTGCGGGGCGGCTCGTTGTGCGACTTCTCCATGCGCTCCTTGGCTCGCTCGCCCTCCTCGCCCTCCGGGAGGTCGAGCACGGCGCGGCGCGAGAGGCGGATCTTGCCGCTGCCCTCCTCGATGGAGAGCACCTTGACCTCGACCTCCTGGCCCTCCTTGATGACGTCGCCGACGTTCTCGACGCGGGTGTGCGCGAGCTCGCTGACGTGCACCAGGCCTTCGGTGCCCGGGAAGATCTCCACGAAGGCCCCGAAGTCGACGATGCGCTTGACGGTGCCCTTGTAGACAGCGCCGATCTCGGCCTCGGCGGTGAGGCCGCGGATGATGTCGATCGCGCGCTGCACGGCGACGCTGTCGGCGCTGGCGATGTTGACCGTGCCGTCGTCCTCGACGTCGATGGCGACGCCGGTCTGGTCGACGATGCCCTTGATGGTCTTGCCGCCCGGGCCGATGACGAGGCGGATCTGCGACGGGTTCACCTTGAGGGTGGTGATGCGCGGCGCGTACTTGGACAGCTCGGTGCGGTGCGTTGGCATCGTCGCGAGCATGCGCCCGAGGATATGCAGGCGCGCGTCGCGGGCCTGCTTGAGGGCCTTCTCCAGGATCTCGCGAGAGAGCCCGTCGATCTTGATGTCCATCTGGATCGCGGTGACGCCCTTGGCGGTGCCGCAGACCTTGAAGTCCATGTCGCCGAGGTGGTCCTCGTCGCCGAGGATGTCGGTGAGGATGGCGATCTTGTCGCCCTCCTTGATGAGGCCCATCGCGATGCCGGCCACGGGCGCCTTGATGGGCACGCCGGCGTCCATAAGGGCGAGCGCGCCGCCGCAGACCGAGGCCATGGAGCTCGATCCGTTGGACTCGGTGATCTCGCTGACGATGCGGATCGTGTACGGAAACTGATCGGCCGGCGGGATCATCCGCGCGAGCGCGCGCTCGGCGAGGTTGCCGTGGCCGATCTCGCGGCGGCCGGGGCCGCGCATGGGCTTGGTCTCGCCGACCGAGTACGGCGGGAAGTTGTAGTGGAGCAGGAAGCGCTTCCACTTCTCGCCGATGAGCCCGTCGATCTTCTGCTCATCCTGGGCGGTGCCGAGGGTGGCGGTGACGATGCCCTGGGTCTCGCCGCGGGTGAAGAGCGCGCTGCCGTGCACGCGCGGGAGCAGGCCGACCTCGCACGCGATGGGGCGCACGGTGGTGCTGTCGCGCCCGTCGATGCGGACCATCTCGTCGACGATCATGAGGCGCATGACGTTGCCCTGCACCTCGCTGAAGGCCTCCTTCAGCAGCCCCTCCTTCTCCGGGAACTCCGGCTTGAGGGCCTCGAGCATCTGGCCCTTGAGCGCCTTGAACTTCCCGTAGCGCTCGCCCTTCACGCGGGTGCGCGACGCGTCGCTCAGGCCGGCGCCGACGACCTCGCGCACGCGGCGGAACATGTCCTCCGTGGGGCGCTTCGCGGCGAAGACCTTCTTCGGCTTGCCGACCGCCTCGCGGATGCGCTCCTGCAGTTCGAGCACGCCCTGCATGCTGCGGTGGGCGAACATCAGCGCCTCGATGAGCTCGTCTTCGGAGAACTCGTCGGCGGCGCCCTCGACCATCACGATGGCGTCGCGGCTGCCGGCGACGATCATGTCGAGGTCGCTCTTGGCCATCTCGTCGAAGGTGGGGTTGGCGACGAGCTTGCCGTCGACGCGGCCGACGCGGACGCCCGCGATGGGGCCGGCCCAGGGGATGTCACTGATGTGCAGCGCGGTGCTCGCGCCGATGAGGGCCAGCACGTCGGTGGTGTGCACCTTGTCGGCCGAGAGCACCGTCGCGATGATCTGGATGTCGTTGCGATAGCCGTCCGGGAACAGGGGCCGGCAGGGGCGGTCGATGAGCCGCGACGTGAGGATCTCCTCGTCCCGGAGGCGCCCCTCGCGCTTGAAGAACCCGCCCGGGATGCGCCCCGCGGCGAAGGTCTTCTCGACGTAGTCGACGGACAGCGGGAAGAAGTCGATGCCCGGGCGCTCGTCGGCGCTCGCGCACGCGGTGACGAGCACGATGGACTCGCCCGCGCTGATGAGCACCGCGCCGTTCGCCTGCTTGGCGATGCGCCCGGTCTCGATGGTGATGGTGGTCGAACCGACCTCGACGCTCTCACGAATGATCGACATGTCCGAAGCCTCTGTCTCGTCGGCCCGAGTTTGGGTGGCGTGCGAGAGAACGGCGGGGTCGATCGGGTCGTTCGGTGTCCTCGATTCCTGGGCGCGGACGCCGGGCGTAGGCCCGATGCGCGCACACGAAGCGAAGACCGGAGCGACAGGGTCGATCGAGGCCTCGCGGTGGTCGTGGGCGCGCCGACGTGCGCCCCGCACCGCGGAGGGGTGTACCCCGAAAACACCGACGCCCCACCGGTGAAGGGTGAGGCGGGGGTGGGGTAAGGCTCCGGCGGCCCTACTTGCGGAGGTTGAGCTCGGAGATGATCTTCCGGTACCCCGCGACGTCCTTGCTCTTGAGGTAATCGAGCAGGCGGCGGCGCTGGCCGACCATCTTCAGCAA
>CAIOSS010000040.1 GCA_903860995.1 uncultured delta proteobacterium
CCGCCCGTCGCGCTCTCGGTGGGCGACCGCGACCGAAGCCCGCTGGCGGTGCGGGTGCTCGACGATCGGCTGTGGGTGGGGTTCCAGAGCAGCAACCCCGATCCGCCGGGCAATCAGGGGCGCTTCGTGCGGGTGACCGATCCGCTCGGCCGACCCGTGGCTCCCGCCGTGGAGGTGCTCCCGTCGCCGGGTGAGCTCACCAGCTACGGCGCGTTCTCGCTCTGGACCCATCCCCTCACCCGCGAGCACGCCGCGATGTCATGGACCGAGGGCCTCGGCTGTCGGGCAGTGCGCCTGGACGACAACGCCCGCCCGGTCGGGGCGAGCCTGCAGCTCGACCGCGCGCGGCTGCCCTCGGAGGACTTCAACTGCTCCAGCGTCGTGCGGCACCGCGACGGCTGGACCTACCTGACCGGCAGCTCGATCGCCGGCACGAGGGACAACCGTCTCCACGTCGTCACCCCGGACGGGGTCGAGACGGCGTCGGTGCGGCTCACGCCGGACGACCCGGTCGTGCGCTCGACCGCGCGCCTCGCCGCCGACGACGGGAGCTTCCTGTACGCCTGGATCGCGACCTCCACCTCGGGCACCGACACCCGGATCGTCGTGCGGCGCTTCGACGTCGGGGGCCGCCCGCTCTCCCCGGCCACCACGCTCTCCCCGGTGCGCGTGAGCCGCTCCATCGGCAACCTCCGGCTCGCCCCGGACGGCGACGCCGCGCTGGTCGCGTGGAGCGAGACCGCCGCGGCCGTCAGCGTAGAGATCGTCGTGGCGCGCACCGGCCTCGACGGCGCCCTGCGGGTCGCGCCGACGACCGTCACCCGAGCGTCGGTCCCGCGGGGGCGCCAGCCGGAGTTCGGCCTCGCGGTCGCCCGAGGGGTGCCCGGCGTCGTGTGGCAGCCCGGCGCCGCCGACGACGGCGAAGGGGGGTTGCGCCTGACGACGCTCGACCCGGCGACGCTGCGGGCGCTCGGCACCGCGGAGGTCGCGACCGCGCGCTTCGTGCGCAACGTCTCCCTGCGGGGGACGTCTCAGGGCTTCGTGGCGGCGTTCGGCGCCATCGCTCCGCCGACGCTCACGCAGGTGTGGACGGCGGCGTTCCGATGCGTCGCGCCCGGGTGAGCGCGCCCGCCCCGTGATTGACAATCTGCGCCCACACGCCCCATGGGCCCCTGCGGCAGTGTTGATAGGCAATCACCACCGCCGCCTCATTCAGGCCTCATCCGACCGCGCGCACCGGCGGCACCCGCGGCCACACCAGCCACGCCAGCGTGCCCGGCACCGCCCACAGCGCCAGCGCGGCCAGCACCTGCCGGTACCCGCCGTAGGCCTCCACGCCGCGCCCGATGAGGGGGTTGGCCACCACGAAGGCCAGGGCTTGTGCCGACGCACACCAGCCGCCCGCGGTCGACACCCCGCGCGCCGGGATGCGCGCCAGCATGTCGGCGGTGATCATCGCGTAGGTGCCGCCGCCGCCGAACATCGCCGCGCCCGCGAAGCCCATCGCCATCCACGGCGAGGTGGCGGCCATCATCGCCAGCGTCGCGCCCACCGCCAGCGAGGCGCTCGCTACGATGAGCGCCGGGTGCGTGCCGCCGCGGGCGTTGCTCGGGTGCTTCGCCAGCCGTGCCGACAGGTCGCCGAACGCGATGCTCCCCACGTCGAACATCAGCGGCGGCAGCCAGATGAAGGCCGCCACCCCCAGCTGCGTCACCCCCCACGCGCGCACGAGGTACTTCGCGCTCCACGTCAGCACGAAGCCGATCGCGGGCGACGAGGCGATGATGAGCGCCAGCGTCCGCCGCACCGCCGGCGAGCGCCACGCGCTCCACGCCTCGCCCCCGGCCGTGACCTCCTCCGCCTCCGGCGCCGCGTCGAGCACCTCGCGGCCCGGCGATCGCCACGCCACGCCCATCCAGAGGGGCACCCACACCAGCCCGCTCAGCGCCGACACCAGCAGCGCCCCGCGCCACCCGAAGACCCCCAGCAGCGCCACCGCGATGGGCGGCGCGATCATCGACCCGATGGAGCTCCCGGTGAACAGCACCCCCACGCCGCGCGGCCGCTCGGCGGGCGGCAGCGCGCGGTGCACCACCTGCGACGCGCCCGGAAACGACGGCGACTCCGCGAAGCCCAGCAGCACCCGGAAGACCACCAGCGCCCCGAAGCCCGGCGCCAGCGCGTGCAGCGCCGAGGCCACGGTCCAGACCAGCACCGCGGCGAGCAGGCCACGACGCGCGCCGACCCGGTCGATCCACCGGCCCGCGAGGGGCGCGCCGATCAGGTACGCGAGCGAGAACGCCGACGCCAGCAGCCCGTACTGCGTCTCCGAGAGGCGCAGCTCGCGGGTGATGGTGGGCGCCAGCACCGCCAGCGCCTGCCGGTCGATGTAGCTGATGGTCATGGTGAAGGTCGCCGCGAGCACGAGGGCCCACGACTGCCCGCGGGTGAGCGCCGGGGCCGTCACCGCGCGGCCTCGAGCGCCCGGGTGAAGGCGTCGAGGGTGAGGCCCTCGATGCGGCCCTTCAACGCCGCCGCGGGCAGCAGGTCGCCCGCGAGGTAGCGCCAGCCCGCCCCGTCGTGCGCGAAGTACGATCGCTCCACGAAGGACCGGTCGACCCCGGCCTCTCGCACCCGCGCGTGGAAGAGCACCTCCGCGAGCCCGTCGCCCCCCGCCGGGCGGTGGTCGAGCACCCGAAGGCCCTCGTAGCGGTTGCGCCGGAAGGTGTCCCGCAGCGACGCCCGCATCGCCTCGACGCCCTCCTCCAGGTCGGCGTGGTCGGGGTGCAGCGTGCGCAGGAGGTAGGGGTCGTCGCCGCGCACGAAGGCGCTGTAGCGCGAGCGCATCAGGGCCGGCGCGTCGGGCGCCTCGCGCTCCCGGCGGTGGTACGGGCCGCAGCACTGGTCGTAGGCTCGGCCCGCGTCGCAGGGGCACCGGTCGGGGATGGGTCGCACCCGTCGGACGCTACCAGAGCCCGGAGGTACTACGCCGCCATCGCCGCCGCGACCCGGGCGTCGAGCCCCGCGCGGTCGGCCAGCACGCTGCGCGCGAGCGACCACTGGCCCCGCGCGCGCACCAGGTTGTGGGCGCCGCGCGAGGGGTGGCGCGACGGGTCCCACCCGAAATAGCGCTCCAGGAGGGCGTCGGCGGCGAAGCGCGCGGCCAGCTCGACGCAGATCGTGGCCAGCCCGTCGACGAGGGACTCCGCCTCCACGGGATCGACGAGGTCGCGGGCGGCGCTCGCGTAGCCCGCGACGGCGAGGCCCACGCGCTCGGCCGAGATGGCGCAGTCGGTGGCGTCCTCGCCCGAGGGGTTGCACCACGAGCGCAGCGCGTCGCCGAGCTCGAAGGCGAGGTTCATCCGGCCGACGGTGTCGAGGTCGACCAGGCACACCCCCTCGCGGCGCTCGTCGAAGAGGAGGTTGGACAGCTTGAGGTCGCCGTGGCTGTGGCGCCTCGGCAGGCCCGTGAGGTCGGGCAGCGCGCGCCCCGCCGCGAGGATCGCCTCCGCCAGCGGCGCCACATCCTCGTAGAGCCGGTGCCCGGACGAGGCCTCGACGGCGGCCGCGAGGGTGGCGAGGTGCCCTTGGGTGTCGTGCACGCCCGCGCGCACGAAGCGGTACTCGTGCTCGAGGTCGTGCAGCGCCCGGTGGAAGCGCCCCACCAGCGCGCCCGCCGCGGCGGCGTGGTCGTCGCGCGCGAGGCGGTCGTAGGTGCGCAGGTCGGGGAGGAAGGTCTGCGCCCGCCAGACCTCGGTGCGCTCAGGGGTCGGGCGCTCGACCCAGAGCGCGCCGTCGCGCGTGGGGATGAGCCGCGGCGTCACCATCCCGTTGCGCGCGAGGTGCGCGGTGACGGCCTCGATGTCGTGGTGCACCGCCGCGCCGAACACCGGGTGCAGCCGTTGGAGCACGCAGCGCCCGGCGGGGCCTTCGAGGAGGAAGGTGTCGTTGATGAGCCCGCTGCCGTAGGGGCGCGCGGCGGCGGCCTCGAAGCCGGCGTAGCGCGCGAGCACCTCCGCGGGGGGGACGGTCACGGATCGACCGGCAGCGGCGGCGCCTCGAAGGGCAGCACGATCTCGCCGATGGCGCCGGACGGCACCTCCCCCTCGCCCCTGAGGGTCTGGATCGACCGGCGGTTGGACCCAGTGCCGGAGACGATCTCGCCGGTGACGGCGTAGCGCCCGGGCTGTAGCCCCGTGAGCATCGCCCCGGGCAGGCGGGTGAAGCTCACCCGGCCCGTGGCGCAGGTCGCCTGGAAGCCGTCGAGCCCCTCGGCGCGGACGATGACGTGCGTCGCCGTGGTGGTGGCGCACTCGCTGCTGGGGGCGTTGCCGTTGACGGTCCAGCGCACGCGCAGGCTGCCGGGCGGCTCGAAGTTGATGCGGGCCTGGGTGGTGACGCCGGTGACGATGGTCGTCGGGATGACGTACTCGTAGATGGCCGTGCCGTCGGCGCGCAGCAGCTTCGCCCCGACGTTGAGCCGGTTGGCCGGGAGCATCAGCTTCGAGAACATCCCCTGCGTGCAGGGCAGCCGCGTCGCGGCGCCGAAGGTGGCCTGGATGTCGACGAAGGCCGCGCCCGCCACGTCGCACTCGGTCTCCGGGGGGTTGCCGTTGATGGTCCACGTCACCGTAAGGTCGCCGGGGCCCACGAAGAGCGGCACGTCGCCGGCGTCCTCCCCCGCGTCGGCGACGCCCGCCTCCGACGGCACCGTCGGGGAGTTGGATGAGCACCCGAGCGCGCCCGCGAGACAGAGGGCCGAGAGCAAAACCTTCACAGATCCGTTGACCTCCATGGCGCGCGCAATAAGCACCGCCCGGAGGGACAGTGTCAACGCCGTCCGCCGGGGCCCTTGCACCCGGGGCAGGAGTGAGGTTGAACGCCTGCGCCCCAATCTCCGTCGGAGCTTCACCATGAGATCCTTTCGATCAAACTATCGGTCCACCCTCTCCATCCTCGTCGGCGCGGTCACCCTGCTGGGCGCCTCGGCGCACGCGCAGCGCCGCCGTCGCCCGGCGCCCGTCGCGTGCACGGCGGCCCAGCACGACTCCGACGGCCACTGCTGCGCCGGCGGCGAGGAGTGGGTGCCCGCCCGCGACCGCTGCATGTGCGTCGACGGCGCGGACGTCTGCCGTCAGGCCGCCCTCGCGGCCGCCCCGCCGCCCCCGCCCGTGGCGGTCCCGATGCCCCCGCCCCCGCCGCCGTCGCGCTGCCCGGAGGGCATGGTGCTGATGGACAGCCCGGTGTTCAACATGGGCGCCGGCGCGGGCCAGACCGGCGACCGCAACGAGACGCCCGCGCACCGCGTGACGCTCGCCCCGTACTGCATCGACCGCGCGGAGGTCACCGCGCATCGCTACCAGGAGTGCGCCACGTCGGGGGGGTGCACCACCTCGTCGACGGTGAACTTCCCCGCCATCGCCGCCCCGCAGCTTCCCGCCTGGAACCAGCTCTGCAATGGCAACCGCGCCGACCGCGCCGACCACCCGATGAACTGCGTCGACTGGGCGCAGGCCAACACCTACTGCCGCTCGCGCGGCGGCCGCCTGCCCACCGAGGCGGAGTGGGAGTTCGCCGCGCGCGGGGCCGAGACCCGCACCTACCCCTGGGGCGAGGCCGCGCCCTCCCTCGACCGCGTCAACGCCTGCGACGCCGACTGCATCGCGCTGCTCAGCCGGAGCAACCTGTCGCGCCCCGCGGCGTCGCTCCCTGGCAGCGACTCGCACGGCGCCACCTCGCCGGCGGGCGCCTTCACCCCGGGCGCCTCGCTCTTCGGCGTGCTCGACATGGCCGGCAACGTGATGGAGTGGACCGGCGACTGGTTCGGCCTCTATACCGCCGCCCCGGCCACCGACCCCACCGGCGCCGCCGGGGGCGCCGACCGCGTGGCCCGCGGGGGGCACTGGTACTCCGGCACCGCGGCCGCGCTGCGCACCACCGCGCGCGTCCCGGCCAACCCGACCTTCCGCCTCGCGACCCTCGGGTTCCGCTGCGTGCATAC
>CAIOSS010000041.1 GCA_903860995.1 uncultured delta proteobacterium
CCCAGCGACAACGCCAGGCAGACTCCGGTCAATAGGGATGGGGTGTTCATGGAAGTCGTCGCTCTCCTCGGGTGCGGGAATGGATCGTACGCGGCGTACGGGGGGTTCGATGCCACGAGGGGGCGCGCGGGCGCAATCCCTGGTGCGGCGGGGGGGGCGTCACCGACCGCGGGAGGGGCTTGTCAACGGAGGCGGAACTCTGGCACCCCTGCGCGCTCCATGAGCGAACCACTGTCTCCCGAGGCCTACCGCGCCGCGAGCCCGACCGACGAGAGCGATCCCGAGCTGCGGTGGCTGCGCGAGGTGTACCAGGGCGACGACGCCCGGCAGCTCACGGTGCGCGCGGTCGTGGCGGGCATGCTCCTCGGCGGCGTGATGTCCCTCTCCAACCTCTACATCGCGCTCAAGACGGGGTGGAGCTTCGGGGTGACCATCACCGCGGGCATCCTCGCGTACGTCATCTTCAACGTGCTCAAGCGCGTCGGGCTGGCGCGCGAGGAGTTCGGGATGCTGGAGAACAATGCCATGCAGTCCGTCGCCTCGGCGGCGGGCTACATGACGGGCGGCGGCACCGTGGCGGCCATCCCCGCGCTCATGCTCGCGACGCACACCGTCGTCTCCGGCTGGACCATCTTCCTCTGGATCACCCCCATCGCGATGCTCGGCGTCTTCATGGCCATCCCCATGAAGCGCCAGATGATCAACCAGGAGGGGCTGAAGTTTCCTTCGGGCATCGCCGCGGCGGAGACCCTCCGCGGATTGCACCCCGAGGAGGCCGCGAAGATGGACGCGCGCCGCAGCGACAAGCCCGGCACCGCGGTCGACGCCGAGGGCGCGAAGCAGGCGGGCCGGGCGCTCATCTGGTCCGCCGGCGCGGGCGCGCTGGTGCTCTGGATGCGCGAGGCCAAGGCCCGCTGGATCCCCTTCAACCTCCCCGAGCACATCGAGTTTCCCTTCTCCATCCGCGGCGTGTCCGCGATGAAGTGGTCGGTCTTCTTCGACACCTCCCTGCTGCTCATCGCCGCGGGCGCCATCATGGGCTGGCGCTCGGCCTGGAGCATGCTGCTCGGCGGGCTCATCAACTACTTCGCGCTGGCCCCGCACGGCTTCGACATCCACGAGATCGCCCAGGTGCGCATCCGTAACATCTCGCAGTGGACGGTGTGGTTCGGCTCGCCGCTGCTGCTCACCTCGGGCCTGCTCTCCTTCGCGTTCTCGTGGCGGCAGATCGCCCGCGCCTTCTCCGGCCTCTCCGGGCTCTTCTCCAAGGCGAAGCCCGTCAACGAAGACCCGCTCGCTGAGGTCGAGGTGCCCATCCAGTGGTTCGTGTACGGCATCGCGGGCCTCACGCCCGTGGTGATGTTCTTCGCCTGGAAGCTCTTCGGCATCGCATGGTGGATGAGCCTGCTCTGCGTCGTGATGAGCTTCTTCATCGCCATCGTGGCGTGCCGCGCCACCGGCGAGACCGACACCACCCCCACCGGCGCCCTCGGCAAGATCACCCAGCTGGTCTTCGGCGTCGTCGCCCCGGGGAGCATCACCACCAACCTCATGTGCGCCTCGATGAGCGGCGGCGTGGCCATCCACTCGGCCGACATGCTCACCGACCTCAAGTCGGGTCACCTGCTCGGCGCCAAGCCCCGGCAGCAGTTCATCGCGCAGTTCTTCGGCGTGCTCGCCGGCAGCCTCTTCGTGGTGCCCGCCTTCCGCCTGCTGGTGCCCGACCACACGGTCATCGGCACCCCCGCCATCCCGGCGCCCGCGGCGCTCGCCTGGGAGGCCGTCTCCCGTGCCCTCTCCCAGGGCGTCTCGCACCTCCCGCCGGGCGCCCGGGTGCTCATCGTCGTCGGCGCCGTGCTCGGCGTCGTGATGGTGCTCATCGAGAAGGCCCTGCCGCCCCGCCTCCGCCGCTTCTTCCCCTCGCCGGTGGGCTTCGGGCTGGCCTTCACCATGCCCTTCTCCAACACGCTGTCGATGTTCGTCGGCGCGCTCCTCGCGCTCGCCCTCGAGCGCGCCCGCCCGAAGGTCGCCGAGCAGTACCTCGTGCCGGTGAGCTCGGGCATCATCGCCGGCGAGAGCCTCATCGGCATCCTCATCAAGGTGCTCAGCCGTTTCGGCCTCCTGGCCGGCTGAGCTACTCGTCGGGCAGCTCGGTCGCGCCCATCTTCATGATCGTCTTGAACTCCGCCGCCGTGACGTGGGTCACGGACAGACGGTTGCGCTTGAGCATCTCGATGCCCGCGAGGCCCTTGCGCGCGCGGATCTCATCGAGCGTCACCGGCTTCGCGAGCGCGATCACCGGCTCGACGTCGACGCAGCTCCAGTCTTCTTCCGTCGTCGGGTCTTGATAGGCCGCGCGGGAGACGCGCGCGACGCCCACGACGGCCTTGCCTTCATTCGAGTGATAGAAGAGGCAGAGGTCGCCGACGGCCATGGCGCGGAGGTTGTTGCGCGCCTCGTAGTTGCGCACGCCGTCCCAGCGGGTGCTGCCGTCGTTCACGAGCTGGTCGTACGAGTACTTGAAGGGCTCGCTCTTGGTGAGCCAGTGCTGGGTGCGCGGCATGTTCGCCGAAGGGTCTATCTCGACGCCCGCGACCGCCGCCAGTCATTGGCAACAAAGAAGAAGAGCCCTGAAGCACCGATGACCCTCTCGGGATCGCTGACTCAGGGCCCTATTCCCAGCAGTGCGCGGTGCAAGATTCGAACCTGCGACCTTCGGCTTCGGAGACCAACGCTCTATCCAGCTGAGCTAACCGCGCTTTGGGACCCATCGTCTACCGCAGGGCCCCTGGGCCGCGCAAGCCTCTCGTGGGCCACTGATGTGATTCCCCCGCTGGTGCGCGCGTGCTACCAGCTTTTTCGCATGAGCCAACGCATCGCCGTCCTCCCCGGCGACGGCATCGGGACCGAGGTCACCCGTGAAGCCGTCGCCCTGCTCGAACTCATCGCCTCGCGGCGCTCGCTCGACCTGGATTTCTGGCACCTCGACCTGGGCGCCGACCGCTTCCTGCGCGACGGCACCACCCTGCCGCCGGCGGTGTTCGAGGAGATCCGCGACACCTGCGACGCCATCCTGCTGGGCGCCCTCGGCGACCCGCGGGTGCCCTCGAACGACCACGCGCGCGACATCCTCTTCGGGTTTCGCTTCGGGCTCGACCTCTACGCCAACGTGCGCCCGGTGCGCTGCCTCGACGACCGCCTCTCGCCTTTGAAGCACCACGGCGCGGCCGACATCGACCTCGTGGTGTTCCGAGAGAACACCGAAGGGGTCTACGTGAACGTCGGCGGCCAGGTGCGTCGCGGCACGCCCGACGAGATCGCCATCAACGAAGACATCAACACCCGCAAAGGGGTCGAGCGCATCCTCCGCGCGGCCTTCGAGCACGCGAAGCTTCACGGCAACAAGCGCGTGCACATGGCGGACAAGTCCAACGCCATGAAGCACGCCCACGAGCTGTGGCTGCGGGCCTTCCGCGAAGTTGCGCGGGAGTACCCCGAGATCGAGCCCGTGCACGTCTACGTCGACGCGCTCTGCCTCTACATGGTGCAAGACCCGTCGAACATCGAGGTGGTGGTGACCAACAACCTCTTCGGCGACATCGTCACCGACCTCGGCGCCG
>CAIOSS010000042.1 GCA_903860995.1 uncultured delta proteobacterium
GAGTTCGAGGTCACCTCACAGCTCGGGCGAGGCACGGTGGTGCGTGCGCTGAAGCGAATCTGATGAGAAGCAGAAACGACCGGCGTCGGCGCGGGGAGGCGGGATGATCCCGATCGGTGAACTCGACGTCGGAGCGGACGACACGATCGTCTTTTCGCGGCGACAGGTGTGGGCGCTCGGACGGGCGCTCGGCGCGACCGAGATTCAGGCAGTGCGGTGCGCGTTGGACTTCTCCAGCTGGGCGCGGTCGCTGCGCCGCGTGAGGCCAGGCGACGGTCGAATCACGGTGGAGTTGGAGCACCTGCCGGGGGACACGCGGCTGCGCGTGACCGACCACGCCGGGGATACGCGCACCTGGCCGCTCGTGACGGCGGCGCGGCTCGACGCCGGGGCCATCGAGCGCCTGCGCGAGATCGTGGCCAAGCGCCCGGAACGGATCCTCCACCGGCAATTGGAGGCACAAAACCAGGAACTCGTGGCCAACAAGGCCTCGCTGGAGGAGATCATCTCGACGCGCACGCACGAGCTGGTGCGCGCCAAGGAGCTGGCGGAGGAAGCCACGCGGGCGAAGTCCCTCTTCCTCGCCAACATGAGCCACGAGATCCGCACGCCGATGAACGCCATCATCGGCCTGTCGCACCTCGCGCTGCGCACGGAGCTGACGACGCGGCAGCGGGACTACCTCCAGAAGATCCATCGCTCGAGCACGAGCCTGCTCCGACTCATCAACGACATCCTGGATTTCTCGAAGATCGAGGCCGGGCGGCTCGACCTCGAGACGACCGAGTTCGATCTCGCGACGGTGCTGGACAACCTCCGCGTCGTCGCCGAGCAGACCGGCAGCGAGAATGGCATCACGCTCGAGTTCGACGTCGACCCGAGGCTGCCCCCGGTGCTCGTCGGGGACGCGCTCCGACTCGGGCAGGTGCTGCTCAACCTCACCTACAACGCCATCAAGTTCTCCGCACAAGGCGCATCGGTGGTCGTCGCGGTGCGCGCGCTCGAGCACGACGGCGGGCGCACCCGCATCGAGTTCGCGATCCGCGACATGGGCATCGGCATGACCCCGGAGCAACGCGGGCTCCTCTTTCGCGCGTTCACCCAGGCCGACGGCTCGGTGACGCGGCGCTACGGGGGGACGGGCCTGGGCCTCTCGATCTCGCAGCGCCTTGTGGAGATGCTCGGCGGGGAGATCAAGGTCGAGAGCGCCCTCGGCGTCGGCAGCACGTTCTCCTTCGCGCTCTGGCTGGAGAACGGCCAGTCGTACCTCGCCGGGACGCATACCTGCCCGGAGCGGCTCCACAGCAAGCGCGTGCTGATCGTCGACAAACAGGACTTCTTCCGCTCACTCCTCGAGGAGCAGGTCAGCGCGTGGCGCATGCGGCCCGACGGGGTGGCCACCGCGGAGGAGGCCATCGAGCGGATGCTTGCCAGCGCCGAGGAGGGCGACCCGTACTCCATCGTCCTGCTGGACTGGACCCTCAAGACCCTGAGCCGGGCCGAGGCGGTGCTCCGCCTGCGCCGCGCGGATCCGTCGGTGCCCATCGTCATCGTCACGGCCCACGGACGCGACGACTCCCGCAGCGAGGCCCTTGAGGCGGGCGCCAACGCGATTCTCTACAAGCCCGTCAGCACCTCCATGCTCTTCGACTCGGTCGTCGACCTGCTGCGCGTTTCGGACGCCCTGCGGCCCGCCGCGCCCACCGTCGATGCGGACAGCGCTCGGCTCGCCGGGATGCGGGTGTTGCTGGTCGACGACAACGCGATCAACCGCCAGATCGGGACCGAGGTGCTCACGCAGAGCGGGGCGACCGTGGAGACCGCCAACGACGGCGAGGACGCGCTGAGCCGGTTGGAGCAGGACGCGCGTGGCTTCGCGCTGGTGCTGATGGACCTCCAGATGCCGGTGCTCGACGGTTACGCCACCACGACCCGGCTGCGCGCCGTGCCCCGGTTCGCAAACCTCCCGATCGTCGCTCTGACCGCCAACGCGACACGCGAAGAGCGCGACCGCTGCCATGCGCTCGGGATGAACGAATATCTCACCAAGCCGATCGACCCGGAGCGGCTGGTGCGCACGGTGCTCCGCTTCCGAGACGGCGGTGACCCGAAGGGCGCGGACGCCGACGCGGGCCAGCTCCCGCTCGCGGAACTGGCCGCCCCGATGGAGTCGGTGATCGAGCGGAGCCGCGGGCTGCGCTTCGTCGGCGAGAACGAGCAACTCTACCAGGTCATTCTGCGACGCTTCGCGGCGACGCACGCGAGCGTCATCGAGGAGATGCGCGATCTCCTGGCGCGCGGCGACCGGGCGGAGGCGCGGAGGCTCGCACACACCATGACGGGGCTCGCCGGGACCATCGGCGCCCGGCCGCTCGCCGAAAAGGCGGGCGACCTCGAGCGTCTCCTGCTGGGTCCGGCGCCGGTGACCGAGGCCGACCTGGCGCCCCTGCGCGCGTGGCTGCCGCGCACGCTGCTGGCGATCGAGGACCTCCTCCGGGCGAGCCCTGAGATGCTCCCGAGCCTGCCGCCGCCACCCGCCCCGGAGGCCTGGAGCGCGGAGTCTCAGAGCGAACTCCTGCGGCTGGCGGAGATGCTCCGCGCGCAGAGTCCGGCCGCGCTCGAACAGTCGCGCGCCCTCGAGCCGCTCTTGCGGGCGCGCCTCGGCGCCACCTGGGGAGAGTTCGCGAGGGCGCTCGAAGACTTCGAGTTCGACACGGCCGTTGGGCTGCTCGCCCCGCTGTCAGCGAGCGCTCCCGCGGCCACGTCCGGAACGCTCGACGACCCACCCGCACCCGCGGAGATCGGGTAGTGGGCTCTCTGTAGATCCGAGCAGATTCGTTCGGGCGAGGGTGCCGTTCACGCGGACGATCTCGCCCGACCGGATCGTCGTCGGCTCCCGCTGCCAGAACAGCGCGAAGTACCCCTCCAGGATCTCGGCGCGATCCTCCGTCAGTTGGGACCCGTCGCAGGCGGCAGTGTCGGTCGCGTCCAGGGCGGCGAGGGCTCTACCGCGCCCGGAGCTTCTCGCCCACCGCCCCCCAACCCCAACGCCGTGACCGTATCGACCCCTACAAACCGAGGGATTCAGGCGCCACCTGCGGAACCCTGCTCAGAGGTCGGTCGGGGGAGGCGGCGGTATCGTGCGTGCGAACACGGTCACCACGAGCGGCTCACCCTCGCTGTCAAACCGTGTTGACTGTACAGCCACAGAGTCAGGAACATGCAAGCTGCTGTCGAATCCCTCTGCGACCGAGGGTAGCGACAGGGTCGCAGGGCCAGTGAGCAACCCCTTGAGGTTGCCCCCGATGATGTTGGCGACCTCGCCCATGGCGTCATTCACCTCCTCGGCCGACGCCTCCTCGGGCACGACGCCAAACATGGCCGCTGCCGCCCGCCGCGCCGCGGCGGACGAGCAACCGATCGTGATGGTTCCGCTCCACGAGCCGCTGATGGTCACCCAACTCGTCACGTAATCATGGCTCTCCTGCGGTGGGGCGCTCTCCCACTGCAGGCGCAGGGGCATCCCGAGCATCGTGCTCCAGACGCTCTCGGTGACCTCTTGAATACACTCATCTTTGAAGGACATCATTGACCTCGCGCGCTGGGACGGGGGCGGTGACAAGTAGTGTTTCCGATGTGCACGTGCTCAAACACATCCTGAACGCGGGTTGTCGTCTCCGCGCAACCGAGAAAGAGGTAGCCGTCTGGCGCGAGCGCCGTCCGCACGCGGCGAAGCACCGCGGAGCGTGTCTCTTCATCGAAGTAGATCAACACGTTGCGGAGAAGCACGATGTCGGCATGAGGAAACGGCTCGGTCGGGGCGACCAGATTGGAGGGCTTGAACTCCACCATCGAGCGGATACTCGCGTCAAGCGTCCACTCGGCGCCGTCGCGCACGAAGTACTTCACCAAAAGCGCCGCCGGGAGCCCGCGGTTGATCTCTAGCTGCCGAAAACGCCCCGCGCGCGCCCGCGCCACGACCGACTCGGCGAGATCAGTCCCAAAGATCTTCACGCGGCCATTCGGCAACCCGGGGAAGTGCTCCCGCAGGAGCATGGCGATGCTGTACGCTTCTTGCCCGGTCGAGCAGGCCGCCGACCAGATGCGGATCGGATGCGCTGGCGAGCGGGCGGCTAGAAGCGCCGGAATCACATGGTCGCGCAGCGCATCGAAGGGATGTAAGTCGCGGAAAAAGGTCGTCTCGTTCGTGGTCAGGGCCTCGACTATTTTCTGGTTGAGCGCCCCCGAACCGCCAGATCTGGCGCCCTTGATCACTTCTTCGACCGTCGGAAAGTTGAGCTCTCGCGCCAGCGTCGAGAGGCGCGCCTCGATGAGGTAGTACTTGTCGGCGCCCAGTACGATGCCGGCCCGTCGGTAGACGAGTTCTCGTACGTAGTCGAGCGCCGCCGGAGAGGTGCTCACGAAGCAACCTCCCGCATTCCTGTGCCCTTGCGATTTCGCAGCCGCTGCACGATCTCACGCTCCAATTCGGTGAGAGGCAGCACCGCCTGCGCCAGGCCTGCGCGGGCGACGAATCCCGGCATACCCCAAACGACAGAACTCGCCTCGTCTTGAACGATCACCTGCGCACCCACCGCGCGCAGACGCTGACAACCAATCAGGCCATCCTGGCCCATCCCGGTCAGCACGACTGCCAACGCTCCTGGTCCATACGTTTCTGCGGCCGAACGGAATAGCACATCGACCGAGGGGCGACATGAATTCTCCGGCTGGTCACGATTGAGAAAGAGCTTGATGTGCATTCCCTCTCGTCGCGTCGTCACGTGAAAGTCGCCCGGCGCGATGCGCACCATGCCCGGCGCGAGAATCTCTCCGTCGGCCGCCTCGGCGACGTCGCTGCCGGTCTGCGCCGCCAGTCGTCGAGCAAGCTGCTGCGTGAAGACCGGCGGCATGTGTTGCACGATGACCACGGGGACAGGCATCGTCTGCGGGAGCGCGCGGAGCAACGTAGTGAGCGCGTTGGGCCCTCCGGTCGACGCCCCGATCACGATCACGTTGATGTCCGTGTTGAAGCGCCCCGCCTCGCGCGGGGCCACTTGCCCGGCCTTCACGCCGACTTCGGGGAATAGGGCCAGAATCTTCGCGATCAGCTGCTCGCGAATCTGCCCGATCGTCGCGGCTCCAGGCGCCCCGGAGGGCTTCGGAATGCTGTCCACCGCCCCCAGGGCGAGGGCCTCCAGGGTTGACCGGGCCGCCCGCTCGGTGATGGCACTCACCATGATCACTCGCACCTTCGGGAAGAGCTTGCAGATCTGCCCGAGGGTCTCAAGACCGTCCATGCCCGGCATCTCGAGATCGAGCGTGACCACGTCGGGCTGTGTATGGGCCATGCGTGCGAGGGCCAGGCGACCGTCGGAGGCGGTCCCGATAACCTCGAGTTCGGGGACGTCTGACAGCGCTTGTGAGAGCGCGCGCCGGGCAACGACCGAATCATCAACGATGAGCACCTTGATGGGGGGCATGAGCTTCAGTGCGTTGCGAGTCCGAGGATCGCCAGCTTTTCACGCAGCGCATCCTGCGTGAACGGTTTCATCAGATACTCGTTGGCGCCCGCAGAGAGGGCCCGAGTCATCTGGTCAAGCTCCGTCTCGGAGGTGACCATGACCACGCGCATCGAGTTGAACGCATGATCACCACGCACCGCGCACAAGAACTCGAACCCGTTCATCTCGGGCATGTTCCAGTCGACAAGCGCGAGGTCAGCTGCCCCGAGTTCGCGCAGCCGCGCCAGGCCGTCGGCGCCATGCACGGCCTCGGCGATCACCTCGCACCCGACTTCCATGAGGTTCTTTCGTAGAATCGACCGCATGGCACGCGAATCGTCGATGACGATCACCCGGGGTTTGCGTTCCACGCCATCGATCAGCACGAGAACTGCTCCGAGAGAGACTGGAGCGCAATCGCCATCTGGGCCATCTCGGCCGCGGCGCGCTGCGTGTCCGTCGCCCCGGCCGAGGTGCTCTGCGCCGACGCCGCGACGACGGTGATCGTATGGGCGATCTCCCCGCTGCCCTTGGCGACCTCCGTGACGCTACGGGTGATCTCGTTGGTGGTCGCGGTCTGCTCCTCGATCGCAGCCGCGATGGTGTTCTGGATGTCGCTGATCTGGTTGATGATCTGCCCGATCTGCGCGATCGCAGCCACTGCGCCCCGGGTGCTAGCCTGAATCGAATCGATCTTCTGGCTGATGTCCTCGGTCGCCTTGGCGGTCTCCTTGGCGAGCTCTTTCACTTCGTTGGCCACCACCGCGAAGCCCTTGCCGGCCTCTCCGGCGCGCGCGGCTTCGATGGTCGCGTTGAGCGCGAGCAGATTGGTCTGCTGTGCAATCGAGGTAATCACCTTGATGACCTTCCCGATCTCGGCGCTGCTTTCACCGAGTCGGGCCACGGTGGCGTTGGTGCTCTCCGCGACCTTCACGGCTCCGGAGGCCACGCGGGTCGCCTCGGAGGCGCTCTTGGCAATCTCCCGGATGCTCGCGGTCATCTCTTCCGAGCTCGCCGCGACGGTCTGCACGTTGGTGCTGATCTCCGTGGCGGCGGTGGAGACCACACCCGCCTGCTCCGCGGTGCGCTCGGAGTCGTCTCCCATCGTCTTGCTCACCGTGGTGAGCTGAGAGCTGGCGGCGGTGAGCTGCCGCGCCCCCTCGGCGATCTGGCCGAGAATCTCGCGCAGGGAGACCACCACCTGGTTGATGGCAAGGCCGAATGCGCCGTCGATCACGACATCGAGCACCGAGTCATTGAGGCGCTTCCCGGCGATCGCCTGCACCTGCTGGGTGAGCTGCTGGACGTTGGCCTTCAGCTGGTCGAGGTGCTCGGTCTTGTCGGTCTCTTCGTCCTGCGAAACGTCGATGTCGAATCCCATCGACTCGATCGTATTGAGAAAGAACGAGTCACAAACCGCCTGCATGTCGTAATTGAAGACCCGGGAGAGCGCCCGCTCGGCGCGCGCGACGAAGTCCGCATCCTCAAAAGTGGCCTGCAGGTGGTTCTTCGCCAGAAACTGATATTCAGCGTACGCGCCGATGTACCACTTCATGGGCAGGTCGATCTGGTCATGGAGCCAGCCGATGTGCAGACGGCTCTCGAAGTAGGCCTCGTCCCACATGTTGTTGGCGCCCTCGAAGACGCCTACGAAGTAACCGGTCTGGGCAGCTTCGAGGTGGCGGCGGAGGTTGCCCAACGAGATGCCCTTGCGGTCGGCGTAGGCGCCGAAGAACTCCCGGGTGCGCGAGAACGCGAACTGCCAGTCGTAGAACTCCCGCGCAATGGTCGGCGCATGCTCGCGGGCCCAGGGAATGAGTTCGATCATCAACTCCCGGTCTTCGTCACCCAGCCGCAGGAACTCCCGCCGGTAACCGAGCGTGCGCTCGGTGATGCCGTAGCGACGCGTAAACTTCTTGCTGTCACCCTCGGCCCCCGGCGGCCGTCCCGCGGAGCCGTTGCCGACGCCGCGGTGCGAGGCCGGGCCCGGACGCCCGACGGTGGTGGGCGCTGCGCCCCGCGCCGAACCAGTAGCGAATCCACCCGCGGCCGCTGCGGCGCGGGAGGGAGGGGGAGGAGGAGGAACGGCCGGGGACTTCTTGCTGGTCGGGTTCATCGAGAGGGTCTCCGCTGAAGTAATCTGTTGCTTGTGAGAAAGGCTTAACGTTCCGCTCAACTTCGGGCTTCGCGACCCTCGGTGATGCCGATGGCACGCTCCGCGTCCAGCACCAGGAGGAGTTGGTTGTTGAGTTTGTAGAGCCCCTTAAAAAGCTCGCGGTCGCCGGCGGCAATCGTCTCGGGCAAGGACTCGAACATCTCTTCGGAGACCTCGACCACGTCGCCGATCTCATCGACCAGCAGGCTTACGTTGCCCCAGTTGGTTCGAATCACGACGTTCATGGGCTGCCGATCCTCAGGACGCGGCGGCAAGCCCATCCGCGCACGCAATTCAATCGCGGTCACGATCTGCCCACGAAGGTTGATGAGCCCACGAATCTCCGGCGCCGCCAGCGGTACGCGAGTCATCTCTTGATAGCGAATCACCTCCTGGACTCGGGTCACGTCGACGCCGAGGTAAAGGTCATTGAGGTAGAAGGTACAGAGTTGACGGGGCATCGTCGGGTTCGCTCTTTCTCAGGCAGCCGAGCGCTTCTCGAGCAGCGCTGGATCAAGGGCCTTGATGACGCTGACCACGTCCAGCAGGTCGGTGACCTTGCCCTGGATCGTCGTGGAGCCGAAAAGCCCTGGCGACGCTGCGTCGCACTCGATATCCGGGGTTTCATCGACGATGTCCACGATGCGCCGCACGACCAGCCCGAAGCGGCGGCCGTGCTCGGCGTAAACGATAACCTGCAGTGACTCGGTCAACTCCTGCGTGTGGCCGTTGCCAAAGAACTCGCAGAGATCGATCAGCGGGAGAATCTCGCCGCGGTATTGAACGACCTTCCGACGCCCCGCCCGCTCGACCCGCGTTCGCGCGAACTCCTCGAGGCGGGCGACCTTCGCGAGCGGGAGAGCGATTCGCGAGTCATCGTCCACCTGGAAGAGCAGCAGCGCCTGCCTGGACTTCGCGCTGGCATCGAGCGCCTTGTCGTCGGTGCGCATCCGTTCTCGGCTGGCCGTCATGATGCCGGCGCGCTTCGCCACGCCGAGCACGTCAAGGATGAGCGCCACACGTCCGTCGCCCATGATGGTCGCGCCGGCGAAGACCGAAACGTCCTTGATCTCCCGTCCGAAGGGCTTCACCACGATTTCACCGGTGTCGCTCACGCCATCGACGACCAGGCCGAAGGGGCGGTCATCCGCTTGTACGACCACGATGTTGAGCACGTCGTCCTCGGCGATTCCCCGGGGGGCACCGCCAAGCGCGGTGCGGAGGTACACGAGCGGGAGGAGATTGCCGCGGAGCCGAAAGATGGGCGCGCCCTGAAGCGTCTCGATGCCCGCGAGCGCCTGAGCGCCTTCGAGGCGGACGAGCTCAAGCAGGCTCACCTGCGGAATGGCATAGCGCTCGCCATTGTCATGAATCACCAGCGCCGGGACGATTGCGAGGGTGAGGGGAATCTTGATCTTGAGGACCGTGCCTCGACCGAGGACGCTGTGCACCTCGACGGTGCCGCCAATCTTCTCGACGTTCGTGCGAACGACGTCCATGCCGACGCCTCGCCCGGAGAGCCGGGTGACCTGCTCGGCGGTCGAGAATCCGGGCTTAAAGATCAGCGCGATCGCTTCGGCCTCGGTCAACCGGGCCGCGCGCTCAGCCGAGATGATCCCCCGGCGGATGGCCGTTTGCTTGACGCGCTCGGGGTCGATGCCTGCGCCATCGTCACTCAGGTCGATGTTGACGCGTCCACCTTCGTGAAAGGCCCGGAGCGAGAGGCGCCCGGTCGAGGGCTTTCCCGCGGCGACACGCACGTCGGGCATTTCGATGCCGTGGTCGATGGCGTTGCGAACCACATGCGTGAGCGGGTCACGCACCGCCTCGATGATCGTTCGGTCGAGTTCCGTCTCAGCGCCCTCCATCTCGATCTCCACCTGCTTGCCGCAAGAGTAAGCGAGGTCGCGTACCACACGGGGAAACTTGTTGAGCACGTTGCCGATCGGCTGCATGCGCGTCTTCATCACCCCCTCTTGCAGTTCGGTGGTGATGAGATTGAGTCGCTGCGAGGTGCCCGCGAACGTGGCGTCACGATGATCGACCAGCTGCAGGATCTGATTGCGAGCGAGCACGAGTTCGCCGACCAGGTTCATAAGCCGATCGAGGAGCCCAACGTCCACGCGCACGCTCGTCTCGGCGACCTGGACTTCGCGAAGTTCGAGGTGCTGCTCGACGGGCGGCGACTCGCGCAGGACCGAGCTGCGGTCCACGGTCGGGACCAGCGGCGGCGGCGGCAGAGTCAGGGGGACACGCACGCCGTTGGGCGGTGGAAGAGCGCTCGGAGCCATGTGCAGCCTGTTGAGCATATCGACGAGGGACCGATAGTCACCCTCGCCCTCGTTCCCATGCTGCTCGACTGCTTCGAGAATCTGTCGCACTGCGTCGCACATCGCCAGGAGCGACGTGGTCATCCGGCCGGTGAACTTGATGCGCCCGTCTCGCAGCCGACTGAGAAGGTTTTCGCCTGCGTGGGTGACCGACTCCAGCTGCTTGAAATCGAGGAACCCCGCAGTGCCCTTGATGGTGTGCACTGCCCGAAAGATCCCCGCGATGCGCTGCTGGCCCGCGGGTTCGCGCTCCAGAGCAACCAGTTCTCGGTCGAGCAGGTCGAGGTTCTCGCGGCTCTCCGCCAAAAACTCCTGCAGGATTTCATCGTCAAGTGTCATTTCGCGCTCTGGCCGTACGAGTTGCGTGGCTGTCCGATGAGGCACCGACGGCGTGGCCCTTCATCCCGCTCAAGCCCATTACATCCCCGCACTGCGCCATTGACGCAACGGCCGGGCACCATAGCGCACGGTCTGGAGGACCACATGCGGCTGAGAGTCTGCGAAGAGGCGCGTCGCCTTCGTTGCACCTGTACTGTTCGGGGCAGGCTATCGACCGCCCGTGCCGATTCAGGAGCCCGGCTCGCAAATTATCTTGGTACCGCTGCCGATCCGGACCCCGGCGCGCGATCGATCGATCCGACGCGATGAGGCGCGAGCAGCCTCGGCCTTGAAGTTGCGCCGTCATGACGAGGACACAGAGCCGTCCTCGCCCGGCTCGGCTTCTGGCTTGCGAGCGACCCCCGATCGGTTGCGAAACGACGCGCCCGTTGTCCGCGGCTGGCACCGCGCGGGGCTCGTCGATGGGGCGACGTACCCGGTCGCGGGCGCCTCGGACCCCACGGTAGGAATTTATTTTCCGAACGACAAATTTCGCGAACAGCAGCGAAAATCGTGGCCACGCCCGGCCGAACGTCGTGGGAGAGGGCGACGGCAGGCCTCTTGCCGTTCCCGGTTCGACCGATGTGTGGTCTGATCCCAACATGAAGATCCTAATCGTCGATGACAGCAAGGCCATGAGGATGATCATCACCCGCTCCCTGCGTCAAGCCGAGCTGGGTGAACTGACGCTTTTCGAAGCGTCCAACGGCGCCGAGGCGCTGGCGTGCGTCGCGAGCGACCAGCCAGACCTTGTTCTCACCGACTGGAACATGCCGACGATGAACGGCCTCGAGCTGCTGCAGGCTCTCCAGGCTCAAGGAGCACCTCCCAAGGTGGGCGTCGTGACCTCGGAAGGCACCGTCGCGATCCGTCATGCGGCGAGCTCTGCCGGTGCTGCCTTCATCATCACCAAGCCATTCACGCCGGAAATCTTTCGAGCCGCGCTTTCGCCGGTGCTGCGATAGGTTAACGTGCAGCGAGCAGACCTTTCATGACGGCCTCAACTCTGGACAATGGGTGATCACTGACGATGTCCGTGCAGAAGAACGCGCTCCCGTTGCCAACTGGCAGGCAGGTGGGTCTCTTACTCAACCAGTTGCTCGGGCGCTCGGTCCGGGTCGAGCAGAATGCCACCGCGATGGCGGTCAGGCAGCCATGCGTCATCGGCATTTACGTGGCGGATGACGACGCAGTAGTAGCGCTGTGCGTGTTCGACCTGAAGCTCGGCTGCCACCTCGGCGCGTGCTTGTCGATGATTCCGCCGGTGATCGCGGAGGAGTCGGTTCGCCGCGGCGTGCTGGGCGAAAACATCGCGGAAAACCTCTACGAGGTGGCCAACATCATGTCCAGCATGTTCAACCACGACGGACAGGCCCATGTGCGGCTTCGCGAAATCGTACAGGCTGTGAAGGCGGTCCCGCCTTTCGTAGGGGAGATGTTGGTCCGCAAGCCGATGCGCCTGGACCTCAACATCAACATCAGTGGCTACGGTGCTGGTCCGATGGTTTTACTCATCGAACCGTAGCTTCCAGGCGCGCGTGCATGCACTTCGCAGGCTTCCCCTCCGATGCTGATGCCGGGGAAGGGTCGTGCTCGTGGTGATTGTCGCGCCTCTTGAAACGGTCCGGCTCAACGACTGACACCGCGACCTTTGGGGCTCATCACGCAGCTCGCGTGGCCGGCTCGATCACGACTAGGACATGCGCGCCGGTATCCTCGTGCCATCGCGCGCCAGGGCGATTCATCCTCACTTCGACGAGGCACTTGCAAGTCGCCTCGACGTTGCCGCTTCCGATGGGCAGCCCCGCGGCGCGGGCGTGCGCGGAGAGCATCCGCGAGGCGTGATGAGCCAGGGACGTCCGTGCCTCATGCATCGGGCAGGACGTGTCCTTTGGGGGCGTCGGGATGTCCCACGTCGCGATCTCCGACGCGACCCGCTCGGCACCGTCGGGACGTTCGAGCAGCAGCGCCTTCCAGCGAGCGAGCAACTTCGATCCCTCGGCTGCGCTCTGCGGGTTCGAGCGCCGGCAGTACTGGGACGTAGGCCGACCGTTCGAGCGCGGCCGTGTGCTCGCCGAGCGCGCGCTCGAAGGTCGCGAGACCACCCGGCGACGCCGCCGACGATGCGGCGATCTGCTCGGACAGCAGACGAATCAGCGACTCCAAACGGGCATCTTGCGAGCGGGCAGGTCTCCCTCCTCCTCCGGTCGATGACTGGTGTGATGGGGTTGGTCGCGCTCGTGGTCGCTGTGGTCTTGATCACGCGCCGCGCGATCTTCGCTGTCTCGCGCCGAGGATAGCTGACCCTGCCGTTGCACGGGGTTGTCAAGCCATCGGGGAGCCCCGAGACCCCCAGGGCTCGCCTCCAGGCAGAGCGCCATCACGCAGCATCAACTCCGCGTTGATTCACGCGGGCCGCGCCCGGTAGGGCTTGCATACTGGTGGGCACTTCACGTCATATGTCTGGTAACACTGTATGTCATACTTTCGTGACCGCGACCGACGCCCTGAAGAACCGTCTCCGCGCAAGAAGCTAGAGGCCCTGGCCCGCGCCTACCGGGTCCAGGGGGCGGGCACCCTCGATGCGCTGATCGATGGGCTCAACCCTACCGAGTGCCGCAACCGAGGGCGCTGCGTCCCGACCGACAAGATCGTCGAAGACGCCGTGGGCGTGTACCTCAAGGCCTTCGATGCGCTGCGGCGCGGCAGCGAGGCGCAGCGGACCTCGGTCCGTGGCTGCACCCTCGAGCTGCTCGTGCTCATGACCGAGCAGGTCGTGCGCCTCGCTCAGCGCAGCGAGCAGCGCGCGACGGAGCAGGCCGCGCTCGCCGACACCATCGAGAAAGCGATGGCGCAGCTCCGCTCGCAGTACGCGCGCGCGCTGACGACGCGCGAGCAGGCGCGGCGGCTCCTCGGGGGCATGGCGCGCGACGACGGGGCGTTCCAGGAGGAGGTGCGAGGCGCGGCGACGGCGGCCGCGGGCGGCGGGTCAGCGAGCGCGGCGATGCTGGCACTGGCGGCCCTCGGGCGCCGGGTGCTGACCGACCCTGACCCGAAGATCATCGTGCGCGCGCGCCTGCTGGGGCTCGACGAGGCATACGTGACGTCGCTGGAGACGCTCGGCGGCGACCTGCGTACGCGCGAGGCCGAGCTCCAGCGACTGACGGGTCACGACGACACGGTCGACGACGCGCTCGCCGTCGAAGCCGGGATCACGCTGCACCTGATGATGATGGTGATCGAGGCGTTCGAGTCGGCGCACGAGATCGAGCCCAGCGTGGCGGTGCTGCGCCCGGTGCACACCCAGCGCCTCGTGCGCCGGCTCTCGAAGCTGCCGCCGCCGGTGGCGCTCGTCGTCACGCGCGGCCGCTGACCTCCAAAGGGGTCGAGGGGATCGGCGAACCAACGCGGCACCCTCGTTCGAACGGATCCGCTGCGGTTACCGGAACACCCTCCCAAGATCTCTTGGGGTGGCCGCTGGAGAGCTCGCTGGCAGGTCGAACGAGGGACGTGCGTGGTGGCGGAGGGTTGGGCAGGGTTGTGGCGCACGGCTCGTCGGCGTGGTGGGGGTTGGTGTTCGCAACCCGTCTCCTGCCCCGACGCGTGCCGTGTCTGCAACCCCCGCCAGAAGCTCCCGTGACCTCACGCCGTGTCGAAGTGATGCGCGAGGCCGAGCTTCGGGCTCGGGCCCAGTCCGCCCGGCAGCGGCGCCAGGACGGCGGCCTTGCAGTCACGGCAGCGACCCCGGTGCTGAGCGACAACTACATCGCCCCAACGGCGACAACTACATCGCCCCATTGGGGTGACTGCGGTTCGACGGGGTAGCGCGGCGGCCTCGCATGGGGCGACTGCCGGCGCGTGAAGCCCGCGCCCGACAACCAGGTGAGGAAGCTGATGGAAGAGTTGAGCAAGCACGGCGCGGTCGGCCTCGCGGCGATCAAGGCCGGCATGGATCGCAAGACCGCGCGCAATTACATCGTGGCCGCTACGCTGCCCTCGCAGATGCGCGCACTGCGCGACTGGCGCACCCGCGAGGACCCCTTCACCGAGCACCGCGAGGAGGTCGAGGCCCTGCGCCGAGACACCCAGGCGCTGGGATGCCAGGACGGTCGTCGATCTAACCCGCCGACGAAGCACCTGGACCGCTTCTAGCCCGGGCAGTTGCGCATGTTTCAGCGGATGATCCACGCAGTGCGCCGACATGCACGTGGGGCGTGCGCACGCTCCCGCCGGGCGAGCCCGACGCCGCACCACCGAGCGGCGCCACGGCGTTCACACGCGACCCGGCGACGTGTCCGGCGCCCGGTGGCCCAAGGGCCAGCGCACGCGATGCAGATTCAAGCTCGCAATTTTGCTGTGCTTTTTCTAGTATCCATCGAGTGAAGCCCACCAGGATCACGGTTCCCCGACGCGTCGTGGTCGCGGGTGGTGGCGTCGCCGGACTGGGCTGCGCCCTGGCCCTGCGGCGGGCCGGCGCCGATGTGACGGTGTACGAGCGCGCTCCATCCGAGACGGGCACGCAGCGCGGCGGCAGCGGGTTCATCCTGTCGAGCGAGGCGATGCGCTCGCTCGCCTCCCTCGGCGTGACCGTCGAGGGGGCCCCGCTCCGACGCTTCGAACTCCGCGCGGCCGACGATGCCGTCCTCGCTGCGCACGACCTCAGCGACACGCGAGCCATCTCCCGCTCCGCCCTGCTCGGCGCCCTCGCCGGGGCCCTGGGCGAGGGCGCCATCCAGTGCGGGCGGGGCGCGAGCGCGCTGTGCGGGTCGCCCGCCCATCCGCGAGTGGTGCTCGACGACGGCACGGAGGTCGAGGCCGACCTCGTCGTGGCCGCCGATGGGGTCAACTCGTTCGTGCGTCGCACGCTCTTCCCCGACCGCCAGCTCGTGGTCGGACGGGTCCGCGAGCTCGTCGGCCACCTCGAGGTCCCCGGTCTCGCGGAGTCCCTCGGGGACCGGTTCGTCAAATACCGTGATCCGGAGCGACGACGCGCCGTCGGGATCGTCCCGTGCGGCGGCGCGCGCGTCGTGTGGTACCTGCAGCTCCCGGCAGAGCTGCTGCCGGACGACAGCGTCGACCGCGCCGCGTTGGAGCAACTCGTGCGGGCGCACCTCGAGCCGTGGCCGGCGGCCATCCGCATGCTCTCCGCGCACCTCCACACCGGACCCATCCACGTGTGGAACACCGCGGACCTCGACCCGCTGCCGCACCTCCACGTGGGCCGGGTGGTGCTGACCGGCGACGCGGCGCACCCCATGCTGCCGTTCACGAGCCAGGGGACCGCGAGCGCGCTCGAGGACGCCGTGGTGCTCACCCGCACCCTGCTCGACACCGGCTGGCTGACCGCGCCCGAACCCGATGACGACCGACGCGAGGACGCCCTGCAGCGGTACGGGCAGGAGCGCCTCCCGGTGCTCCGGCGCTTCGTCGAGGCGGGGCGCCGGATGCGCGACGAATTCCTGGGAAGTTCCGACGGCCCGGGGTTCGCGGTACCCATCGCGTGATGAGCGGCCCCGGATTCCTGGACGAAGATGTTCCGATGGCGCTGCTGCGGCAGCGCGCGTTCAACCTGCGCTGGGCGACCTTGCCCCCGGGGGTCATCGCCCTCACCGCCGCGGACCCGGACTTCGCCGCGGCGCCCCCCATCCGTGATGCGCTCGCCGAGTACGCCCGCAGCGGCGTGTACCCGTACGGACCCCCGGAGGGGCTCCCCTCGTTTCGCGAGGCCTGCGCGCGCTTCCAGCGCGAGAGACGCGGGGTGCCCGCGGAGGCCGCGCAGATCCTGGCCGTCGACAGCGCCGCCGCGGGCATGCTGCACGTCGCCCGAACGCTGCTCCAGCCCGGCGACGAGGCCATCATTTTCGACCCGGTGGACTTCCTCTTCGCCGCCTCCGTCGAGGCCGCGGGCGCCACGGTGGTTCGCCTGCCCGTCGACCCGCGCACGGGCACCTTCGACCCCGACCGGCTCGCCGCGCTCGTCACCCCGCGCACCCGCCTGCTGTGCCTCTGCAACCCGCACAACCCGCTCGGACGCGTGTGGCGCCGCGAGGAACTCGAGGCCTTCGCCGACGTCGCCGTGCGCCACGGCCTCCCGGTGCTCAACGACGAGATCTGGTCCGACATCGTCTACGAGCCCGCACGCTTCGTCTCCCTCGCCTCCCTCGGCCCCGCGGTGGCGCGGCTCACCTGGACGGTGAGCGGCTTCTCGAAGAGCCACGGTCTCGCCGGGCTGCGCGTCGGCTTCGTGCATGCGCCCGACGCAGCGGGGCTCGAGCGCCTCGCCGAGCGCTCGCTCTGTCGCACCACCATGACCGGCGCCAGCACCCTCTCGCAGGTGGCCGCCATGGCCGCGATGGAACACTGCGCCGATCACCTCGCGGCCTTCGTCGCGCACCTCCGCCGCATGCGCGACCTCGCGGTCGAACAGTTGTCCCAGGTGCCCGGCGTGTCCTTGCGCGCGCCGGAAGGAACCTTCGTGTTGTTTCCCGACGTCTCCGCGCTGGGCGTGCCCGCCGAGGTGCTCGTCGAGCGACTGCTCACGCAGTACCGCGTCGCCGTGGTGCCCGGGGCGCCGCGGTGGTTCGGGCCAGGGGCCGCCGGGCACCTGCGCCTGGTGTTCTCGACCTCCGAGGGGATTCTCCGCGAGGGCCTCGCCCGCCTGGCCGCCGGGCTCACCGCCCCGCGGTGACCATCCTGTCCCTCTTCAGTGCGGCGAGGATCCAGCGCGGGGGCAGCGGGCCGAGGTGCCCGCGGCAGGGGCGGATCCACGGCCAGAGCGTGAGCCCCGTCGCGGCGAGCGCGACCAACGAGGGTTGAGGGAATCCCTCAGGCTCCCAGAGCGACGTAGCGATTTCGTCCTCGGCGCTTGGCTTCATAGAGCGCCTCGTCGGCCCGATTCAACGTCGCGACGAGGTTCGCGTCGGTCGCCTCCAGCTCGGCGACGCCGATGCTGACGGTGACCTCCTCGCCCTCGATGCTCGCGCAGCGCAAGCCTCGGACGGACGCGAGCAGGCGCTCGGCGACGCGCGCCGAGGAGACCCGGTCGCAGTGCGGCACCAGCAACGCGAACTCCTCGCCTCCCCACCGAACCAGCACGTCTTCTGCGCGCAGCGCTTGCTCGCAGCAGCGGGCGACCTCGATGAGCACCTGATCGCCGACGGCGTGCCCCCATCGGTCGTTGATCCGCTTGAAATGGTCGAGGTCGAGCACGAACACCGACACCGGCCAGGAATGTCGGCGCGAACGCTGGAGCTCGACCTCCGCGGCGGACTCGAAGAGTCGCCGGTTGCCAAGTCCGGTGAGGGCATCGGTCAGCGCATCGCGGCGCAGCGCGTCGTTGTCCTGCCGGAGCCGCGCCACGCCGCGCCCCTCGACTTCGAGGATGAGCCCCATCGCGACCGACAACGACACCAGCATCGCGCCCGCGAGGGCGACGCAGGCCACCGGCGACCGTGTCAGATCGGAACCCGGAGCGTCAAAGAACACCGTCGAGGCACGGAGGCCGTGCATGACCGTGGCCGCGGTCGCCCCGAAGACGACGAAGCGGGCGCCTGCGGATCGGGGCGCCCGTTCTTTCCGCCGCAGCCGCCGGTTGAGGGACGCGCTGGCGAGCCCCATGGGCACCGCGGACGCAAGCACGCGCAAGTGCGCCAGCGCGGCGTGATTCGGCGACGCGTCGACGAGCAGTGCGACCACGAGCGCTCCGAGCGCCACGGCGGTGAGCGCGTCGATCCAGCGGGGCGTCGGGGCGAGTTCGTACAACTCCTCGATGGCGCGGTAGAACATCCGCTGGCCGACGACCGCGAGCCCCACGAACAGCAACACCGCGAGCCCGAGCGGGAGCCGGCTCCGCGCCGCGAGGAGCAGGAGCGCCGCGACCCACGCGAGCGAGCCGAAGAGAGTGCCTCGGGCGAGTTTGGGAAACCCGCGCTCGCGCCACACCGACGCGGACACCCCGCCGATCAGAAGAATCTGTGCCCCGCTCAAGAGCACGATGATTTGCAGCGGCGACAGGGAACACCTCACGGTTTGTCTGCCGCCCGAGGCTCGACGGCAGCGGCAGAACAACCACTCTCGAATGTATCAGTCGCTCGGAATCCCCGAGCGCAAAAGGCGATCAGCGTCGGAATCCAGATCGCCTGCAGTCCGCCGTGCGTCACCGGGGTTCGGGCGATGGCCCTCACCCCGGGCAAGCGAGAGCAGGCGCCCGCTCCGCGGGCTTTCGAACAGGAAATCGATCGACCTTCTGCACGCGAACGCACGCCCCTCGGGAAGGTTCGTGGAGAGCACGGTTTGCTAGCCCGCGGAGCGGGCGCATGTTCTCGGCGTCGGGGCTACGGGCCCTTGGATGCCCCATCCGCTCGAGGGTTCGAGCGACGAGGGACGAGCGTCAGCACATCCGCGAGCACGTACTGCGCTACGAGATGTACCTTTAGGGGGTTTCCCGGACGCACCGGAAGCCGAGGTAGTCGAGGCGGCTGTCGGGCGAGTTGTACTCGCGCGACGCGGCGCGCAGGGAGGCCGCGCCTTCGCGCATCGACCCACCGTGGTACACGACGGGGCCATTGGGGACTTGAGAGCGAAAATTGCAGAAAGGATTTCTGCTCGAAATCCTGCACGACGGGTAGAAGCCGAAGTTGTCAGCGGTCCACTCCGACACGTTGCCCGCCATGTCGAAGAGGCCCGCCGTTGCCGCGAAGCTCCCCACGCGACGCGTACGCCGACCGTCGGCACCCGCGCAGCTGTTGAAATGCGCGCGGTCACAGGCCACCGAGCTGCTCCCTACCGGAGCGGTGTCGCCCCACGGGTACACGCGGCCTGCTGTCAGGCCCTCGACCGCGATCCCACGCGCCGCGTACTCCCACTCCGCCTCCGTCGGCAGGCGACCCCCGTCCCACACGCAGAACTCCTGCGAGAGCCAGAAATCAACACCGTTCATCGGGTGCTCCGTCACCGTCGGGCTCGTCGCCGACCAGTTGGTGAAGGTGTCGAGGGGCAGCGGGGCTTGCGCTGCCGCGCCCCACGCGAGCGGCGCGTTGTTGCGGTATGGGATGGGGCTCGCGCGAAGCACCGCGGGGGCAGCCGTGGTACTGCGCGCCGCCCAGAACACGCGGAAGCGCGCCACCGTGACCTCGTACGCGTCGATGGCGAAGTTGCCCATCGTCACCGTCTGCACCGGCGACGCCTGGATGGCCGGAGCGGCCCCGCCCTGCGTGAAGGTGCCGCCGGTGAAGGTGACCATGCCGCAGCCCGCCGTGCCCTCCACTGCGCAGCTGCGCTGCACCAGCGAGCCCGTGCCGCCACTTGTGCACATGCCGCTGACGCACGACTGCCCCGACGCACACACTACGCCGCAGGCACCGCAGTTCGTGGCGTCGCTCCCCGTCGTGACGCACGCGCCGCTGCACACCGTGGTGCCCGCGAGACAGGCGCACGCGCTCGACGCGTTGCACACGCCGCCGCGCGGTGACGTGCACGAGCCCGACGTGCGCGGCGTGGCAGAGCACTGCAACGCGCCGCCCACGCACGCCGTCATGCCCGACTGCTCGCACCCGCCGCTCCCCAGCGACGTGCACGAGACGCCCAGCGTGACGCAGGCCGCACCGCACTGCGTGGTGCCCGCGGGACACGCGCACGCGCCCGAGGCGCACACCTGCTCGGCGAGGCACGCCCTCCCACACCCACCGCAGTTCGCGTTGTTGCTCGCCGTCGACACGCACGCGCCGCCGCACACCGTCATTCCCTCCGCGCACGTGCACGCGCCCGACGCGCTGCACACCCCGTCCGTCGGCGACGTGCACGACCCCGACGTGCGCGGCGTCGCCGAGCACTGCACCGCGCCGCCCACGCACACCGTGGTGCCCGAGCGCGCACAGCCGCCGCTACCCGTCGATGTGCACGACGCCCCCAACGTGACGCAGGCCCCACCGCACACCGTGGTGCCTGCGGGACACGCGCACGCGCCCGAGGCGCACACCTGCCCCGGGGAACATGCCCTGCCGCAACCACCGCAATTGGCTGGGTCTGTCGCGGTGGTGACGCACGCCGCGCCGCACGCCGTCTGGCCCGCGGGGCACGAGATGGCGCAAGCGCGGCCGATGCACGCCAGACCGCTGGGGCACACGGTGCCACAGGCGCCGCAGTTGAGGCGATCGGTGGCGAGGTCGCGGCAGGCGCCCGCGCAGATCGAGAGGCCCGCGCCGCAGGTGACCATGCAGCGGCCCGCCGCGCAGGCCTGGCCGCCGTCGCACACGAGGCCGCAGGCGCCGCAGTTGGCGTTGTCGGTGCCGAGGTCGCGGCATGCGCCGCTGCAGTTCGTCGTGCCCGCGCCGCAGGTCACCGCACAGGTGCCGCCCGAGCACACGGTGCCCGCGGCGCAGGCACGGCCGCACGCGCCGCAGTTGCCATTGTCCATCGACAGGTCACGGCAGGTGCCCGAGCAGTTCGTCGTGCCCGCGCCGCAGGTGGTCGCGCAGGTCCCGCTCGAGCACAACTGCCCCGACGAGCATCCCGCACCACACGCGCCGCAGTGGTTCGCGTCGCTCTGCAGATCGCGGCACACGCCGCCGCAGTTCGTCGTGCCCGCGCCGCAGCTCACGGTGCAGGTCCCCGCGGAGCACACCTGGCCCGCCGCGCACGCGCCCCCGCAGGCACCGCAATGCCCGAGGTCGCTCGCGAGGTCGCGACAGGTCCCGCTGCAGTTCGTGGTCCCGGAGCCGCAGCTCACCGCACACGCTCCCGCGGAGCACACCTGGCCTGCAGCACACGTGACGCCGCACGCGCCGCAGTTCGCGCGGTCCGTGTCCAGGTCACGGCAGCTCGTGCCGCACACGCTCTGCCCCGCAGGGCACGAGGTCGCGCAGCGGCCCGCCACGCACGCCTCGCCCGACGCGCAGGCCGTCCCGCACGCGCCGCAGTTCAAGCGGTCCGTCGCGAGGTCGCGGCACGCGCCGCCGCAGTTCGCCGTGCCCGCCCCGCACGAGGTCGTGCACACACCGCCGGAGCACACCTGGCCCGCCGCGCATGCAGTCCCGCACGCACCGCAGTGGTTCAGATCGGTCGTCAGGTCGCGGCAGGTCCCGCCACAGGGAACCGTCCCCGTGGCGCAACTCGCGGCGCAGGTGCCCCGCGTGCACGCCGTCCCCGCAGGGCACGCGTTGCCGCAGGCGCCGCAGTTGCCCGGATCGGTCGCGAGTTCGCGGCAGATGCCCCCGCAGTCTACGGTCCCCGCGGCGCAGGTCGTCGCGCAGGCCCCTGCAGAGCACACCTGGCCCGCAGCGCACGGGCCTCCGCAGACGCCGCAATGGTTCAGGTCGGTGTTCAGGTCGCGGCAGGTGCCGCCGCAAGGCACCAGGCCCGCCCCGCAGCTCACAGCGCACGCCCCGCGAGAGCACACCTCGCCCGCCGCGCAGGTCGCCCCGCAACGGCCGCAGTTCCCGCGGTCGGTTTCCAGGTCGCGACAGGTGCCGCCGCACGCCACGGTGCCCGCCGCGCAGGAGAGGGTGCAGCTCCCCCGCGCGCACACCTCGCCCGCCGCGCACGCGCGGCCGCAGGCCCCGCAATGGTTCACGTCGGCGTCGAGGTCGCGGCACCGGCCGCCGCAGTCCGAGAGGCCGGGCCCGCACGTCGTCGCGCACGCCCCCGCGGAGCACACCGTCCCCGCCGCGCACGCGTTGCCGCACGCCCCACAGTTCGCGTTGTCCGTCGAGAAGTCTCGGCACGCGCCGCGGCACGAGGCCGTCCCCGCGCCGCACGAGGCCGTGCACGCGCCGCCGGAGCACACGGTCCCCGCAGCGCACGCGTTCCCACACGCGCCGCAGTTCGCGTTGTCCGTGGCGAGTTCGCGGCACACGCCCGCGCAGGCCGTGAAGCCCGAGCTGCACGTCGCCTGGCACGTCCCCGCCGCGCAGAGCTGCCCGGGCGCGCAGGCGTTGCCGCACGCGCCGCAGTTCGCTGCGTCGTTGCGAACGTCGCGGCACCCACCCCCGCACGCCGCGAGGCCCGGGCCGCACGAGGGCACGCACGCCCCAGCCTCGCAGGCCTCGCCGGAGCCGCACACGTTCCCGCACGCCCCGCAGTTGCGCGCGTCGCTCGAGAGGTCCCGGCACGAGCCCGCGCAGGCCGTCGCCCCGGCACCGCAGGTTGTCGCGCAGGCGCCCGCGGCACACACCTGCCCCGCCGCGCACGAGGTCCCGCAGGCGCCGCAATGGCGCGGGTCGGAGGCCAGTTCGGCGCAGGCCACCGCGCCCGATCCGGCGCAGGCCACCTGCCCCGCGGGGCACAACACGCGGCACGCGCCGCCCTCGCACGCGTAGCCCTCGGCGCAGGCGAGGCCGCAGGTCCCGCAGTTGCGGCGGTCCGCGGAGAGGTCTGCGCACGCGCGCGCCATGCCGCCGTCCATGGACGCCGCCACCGCGCACTCGCTTGTGCCGCCGCTGCACGTGAACGCGCACGCGCCCCGCGAGCACACCTGGTCGGACCCGCACCGCACCCCACAGGCCCCGCAGTTCGCGGGATCGGTGTCGAGCACCGCGCACCGCAGCGCGCCCGCCGCGCCGCACAAGCTCTCGCCCGCGGTGCATCCGGGCACGCACGCGCCGTTCTGGCATCCCTCGGTAGCCCCGCACGTCTGGCCGCAGGCCCCACAGTTGGCTCGGTCCCGCGACACGTCGGCGCACCTGCCGCCACAGCGCGCCAGGGGCGTGGGACAGCCCGTGCCCCCGTCGGCCGTAATGCCGCCGCCGCCGCCGCCGTCGGTACTGCCCACCACAGAGCGCCCTACGCACCCCGCGACCGCCACCAGCATCACCAACACCACCCCAAGTGAGCGGCTCCACACCTCCAGCACGTTACGGATCATGGAACGGGAGCCTATTGCACTTCGAGACTACCTCGATCATCAATCTGAGCCCGTCGAGGTGAGGGCCCTCCCCTCGACCCGCGCGCGACGGTTCGTGGCAACATGCGCGCACGTGTTCGCCGTCACTTTCCTCGGTCATCAGGGTTGGCTCTTTCGCTCCGATCGCGCGTGCATCGCGGTCGACCCGCTGCTGTTCGAGCACTTTGGCGCGCAGCATGCGCTCGAGTACCAGGTGTTCCCGCCGCGGCGGCTCGACCTCGCACGCTTCCCCGCGCTCGATGCGGTGGTGCTCACGCACGAACACGACGACCATTTCGACATTCCGTCCCTCGCCAGGCTGAGCCGCAAGATTCCCATCCATCTGTCCGCCCGCTCGTCGAGCGCCGCGCACCGGATCCTTCGCGAGATGGGGTTCCAGGTGGTGCCGCTCGAGCCTGGGGTGCCCGTCACCTTCGACGATCTGGAGGTCATCCCGCTGGCCGGAGATCACGTGAACGTCGACTGCGGCGACGAATGGGACACGCTGCCCCTGCTCGTGCGTGACACGGGCGGCGCCGGGAGCTTCTTCTCCATGGTCGACATCACACCGACGGAGCACCACCTCCACCTCGTCAAGGGCGTGCTGGCGAAGCCGGGGCTGGTCACCTGGACAAACAACGCCCTCGACTGGAGTCACATGACCGACTTCGTGGACGAGATGAGCGGCAGCACGGAGGCGTGCGCGGCGCGGATGGGGGTCGGTCGCGAGCTCGTTCGCGCGGCGTGGGGGCGGCCCGCCGCGACGCTGCTGTGCGCGGGCGGGTTCTCGTTCTACGGCGAGCGGGCGTGGCTCAACCGGCGCGTGTTTCCCATCGACTGCGATCGCGCCTGCGCATTGCTCGAGCGCGCCCATCCGCGCGAAAAGTTCGTCTCCACACTTCCTGGGCAGACGTTCTGGATGGAGGGCAATCGGCTCGTGCGCGTCGACGCGTCGACCGACTTTCTCGCGACCGAGCCGCGCAACGTCTGGCCTTCGCGCGAGCCAGCCCACCTCGCCACGCTCCCGGATTTTGCACCCGCGAGCGGAGCACGCGCGCTCGGCCGCGGTGATCTCCCGCGCATCGAAAAAGGACTCCATGAGCTCGCCTGCGCGCTGGTGGGCGGTCCGCTTTTTCGATGCCTCTATTCAATGATGGCGGGCGAGTCCGAGGGGCGCCGGCCGACCTTTGCGTTTGCGCTCCGCGACGGGGCGCGACGGCACGTGTTCGAGTACGTGCCGTCCGCGTGCGTCTTCCGCCGCGTCGACGTCGACGATCCCGAGAGCGCCTATCTCCTGGGCCTGGAATGCTGGGCCTCGGACCTGCTCCAGGTGCTTCGGGGCGACATGGGTCCCATGGCGCTGAGCTTCGGCCGCGCTCGCCTCTGGAACGCCGTTCCCGCTCTCGTCGCCGACGTGATCTTCGATGAGCTCTACCGTGTGAGCCATCCGCTCCGTCGACCGGCAGAGACCTTCCGCGCCTACGAGCGCCTCTGGAAGAGCGCCCCCACCGCGCGCGTGCGTGTCGCAGCGAAGAAGCGCACCCGCCGCACCTCGTAGGTCGAGTCGCCCAACGTCCGGTCGCTGTTCACGGGCACCGAGGCCGCGAGAATCAGCGGGTGTTGGTGAGGGCCCTCGACGGGGCCGCGCTCACGTTGACGGGGCGCAGGCTGTCCGGAGGAGCGCCCTGATCGCCCCCACGCCCGCACCGGACCGATGACCCGGGCACGCTTGAGTGACAGGGCCATCTCTCCTCCGCGGTGTACGGAATGAGCTGCGACGGCACCGCGGTCGACGGGAGCGAGAACGCGCCGAGGTCGTCGGCGCGCGCGATCGCGAGCGGGCGAAGGCACACGTGTCGGACGGATGCGCCGCCGTCGGCATCGAGCGGGGCCGGGTGGCCCGAACCGCACGCCACGGCGAAGAACGGGAGCATCGCCAGGGCGGCGCGAAGAGGGTGACGCATCGCGTGCCGCCGTCAGCGCGGGCGCCCGCGCGCCCAGGCCGACGGGCTCTCGCCCACCTGACGACGAAACGCCCGCGTCCACGCGCTCTGGTCGGAGAAGCCCACCGCGAGGGCGATGTCGGCCAGCGAGCACCGGCCTTCGCGCAGCAGGCGCTGCGACTCGTCGGCGCGGAAGGCGTCGACCACCGCGCGCCACGTCGTGCCGCGCGCCAGCAGGCGTCGGTGGAGCGTGCGCTCGCTCGTCCCGAGGCTGCGCGCCATCGCCGCAGCGGAGACGTCGCCCTGGCGCAGCAGGTCGCGGAGGCGGGCGCGCACGGCGAGCTCGAAGGGGTCGCTCGCGGCGCCGAGGCCCATCGACGACGCGATGAGCCCGAGGGTGTACCGGAGCTGCGGGTCGGCGGTGCGCAGCGGGCGCGCGAGGGCCGCGGAGGGAAACCAGAGCGACCCCACCGCGGCGCCACATGCCACCGGGGCGCCGAACACCCGCGCGAGCTCGCCGGGCGCAGGGTCGGACCGCCGGACGGCGACGCGCACGCCGGGAAGCGCGTCGTCGCCGCCGAGGCTGTGACGGAGGTTCTTCAGGGTGACCGCGAGCGTGAACTCCTCGATGACCCAGGGGCGCTCGGCGAGGGAGACGTGCACCGCGAGGCGTGCCCCGTCGGGGTCGACCGTGAGGGTGAGCGCGGGCTCGGCGGTGATGCCGCGGAAGTGCGCCGTGAGGCCGTGCAGCGAGCCGCCGAGGGTGTCGGCGCTGACGGCGAGGTAGTCGATCACCCCGAAGGCGCCGAAGGGCGTGGCGCGGCCCACCTCGGCGGGGAGCGTCGGGCGGGGAAACTGCGTGAGCGCCTGGTCCCAGGCGAGGAGGATGGCGCGGGTGGGCCAGAGGTCGCCGGGCGCCGGGTCGCCGGCGGGGAGCGTCGCGCGCACGGCGCGGACGTCGACCCCGACCGCGGCCATGCCCGAGAGAATCGCCAGGACGGTCTGCGCCGGGGTGTCCACCATCGTCGCCGCCGCGCAGAGGAGCACAAGACCCGCCATGGCGCGAACTGCCAACGCGTTGGCCGATCCGGTCAGGACGCGGCGACGGCCGACGCGCACGTTCGGGGACGAGAGAAGGAGACCTCCCACGATGCCACGACCCACCCCGTTTTCGACCGACCACACCGCGTTCGCGTCTACCGCCCGCGCGGGCTTCGCCTCGCAGGAAGCCCGCGTGGAGGGGGAGATCCCGCCGTGGCTCCGCGGCGACCTCGTGCGTACCGCCCCGGCGCTCTTCGCCGAGGGCCGCTGGGCCGCGGCGCACTGGTTCGACGCCATCGGGATGCTCTACCGCTTCCACGTCGCCTCGCCGACGTCCGTCACCTGGTCGCAGCGCCTGCTCGAGTGCGACGCGGCCCGCGCGGCGCAGCGCGGCGAGATGCCGATGTCGTCCTTCGCGACGCCCAACACCCGCGGCGCCCTCGATCGCGCCCTGCATCCCGTGCCCGCGCGCTCGGACAACACCAACGTCAACGTGCTGAAGCTCGGGCCCGACTGGGTCGCGATGACCGAGACCGAGACCCAGTACGTCATCGACCCGGCGTCGCTCTCCACCCGCGGGCGCGTGCGCTACGACGACGCGCTCGGCGGCGACCTCGCGATGATCGCGCACCCGCACCTCGACGTGGCCCGCCGCCGCGTGGTGAACGTCGGCACGCGCCTCGGCGCGTCCGCGGAGCTGGTGGTCTTCGAGCACGCGCCCGACGAGCGGCGGCGCGTCGAGGTCGGCCGCTGGAAGACCGGGGAGTTCCCGTACGTGCACGCCTTCGCGCTGACGCCCTCGAAGACGGTGCTGATCGATCATCCGCTGCGCGCGCGGCCGGCCTCGCTGCTGTGGTCCAACCGCGGGTACATCGAGCACTTCGAGTGGCAGGGGCGCACGCCGACGCGGCTCGTCGTGATCGACCGCCGGGGCGGCCCCACGCGGGTGCTCGAGACCGACCCGATGTTCGTCTTCCACACCGTCCACGCCTTCGACGACGGCGACGCCCTCGTCATGGACGTGATCGCCTACCCCGACGCCTCGGTGATCGACGCCCTGCGCATCGACCGCCTGCGCGACGCCAACATTACCGCGCAGGCGTCGCTGGTGCGTCTGCGGCTCGACCTCGCGACGGGCGCCGTGCGCCGCGAGGTACTGCTCGCCGACGGGTTCGAGTTTCCGGCCGTGAGCTACGGCCAGGTGAACGGGCAGCGGCACCGCCGGGTGTGGGGCGCCCGGCTGGTCCGCGACGCCGACGGCCTGCGATCGACCCTGGTGCGCCTCGACCTCGAGCGCGGCGACCTCGCGACCTTCACCGACGGCGACGTGGTCTACGGCGAGCCCGTGTTCGTCGCCCGCCCCGGGGCCACCGCGGAGGACGACGGGGTGATCCTCGCGGTGGGCTCGTCGCCGTCGCAGGGGCGGGCGCACCTCGCCGTGCTGCGCGCCGACGACCTCACCCGCGTGGCGACCGCCCACGTCGACGTGCCGCTGCCGCTGGGGTTTCACGGCAGCTTCGCGCGGGCGTGAACCGTCCCGCGACGGCGCCCGGAAGTTGCGCCGGTCGCCGTCGAAGAAGCCCGCCGCGCGCACGCCGACGCGGCCAAACACCATCGCTGCGGGCGCCGCGAACTGCGACGAGAACGGCATGAACCGATACACCAGCCGCTCGGCCCCGGCAGTGGTCACGACCGCCGCGCCGAGGTGATCGGGCCGCGCGGGAAACACCACCACCATCGCCTCGTCGGCGGACGTCGTGCCGGCGAGCGTGAGGGCGGCGTCGCGACCCGCGAGGACGTCGAGGCACCGGACGACCTGCCGGTGGACCTCGACCACTTCCAGGGGCTCCGTCGGAACCGCGTCGTCAACGACCCGGTCGTGCTGTTCGAACTCTTCCGTCGCGGGACGTACGGGGTACCCATGTCCGACGGCGCGTGCGCGCGCCTGCGGCTGCACGACGACGAGAACGGCCAGCTTCTCGTGACCGCGGCCGGATACACCGCCATGGTGGTCGTCTGGGCGTCGACGCACCGACGCGGGCAGCCCGCGGAGTTCACGATCAACGACCCGCAGTACCGCGTGTTCGACGCGTTTCCCGCGGGCGACCGCGGCGTGCTGATGTTCCTCGTGGGCGACCGCCTTGGCAGCCGGTACCGTCTCACCCGGGATGGCACCAGCCTCGCGGTGACCGCGCCGAACAGCGTTGCCGGGCAACGCCGTCGTGCAGATGCACCCGAACCGTCGGACGTGCCTCGCCGAGGCCGCGGAGTTTCACGCCGTGGGCATCGCGCCGTGACGGTCCATCCCCCGCGCGCTCGTCGTGATCCGCGCAGTCGTGCTCCATGGGCTCGTCCTCGCCGACCTCGCGACCGCGCACGCACGCCACGCAGCACGTCTCCGCCGGAGCCTCACCGTGAGAGGAGAGCCCCTCCGCGTGCGCCCGACGAGCCCCGGGGGAGCCTCGCATAAGCGTTAACCGTTGATCGATCAGGTTGTAGGGGCACCCCGTGTGGGTTCCCTCGTCGCCAACGTCGGGCATCCACAAGGGGTGCCCCTACAAAAACCACGGGACGAACGGTTAACGCCCATGGGACGAGGGGTGGCGGCGGTGGCGGCGGCGGGTGGCGGCGGCTATGGGCTGAAGGACTCGCTCCTCGCGGGGAACGGGTCCGTGGCATTCCCCGCAGCGCCGCCGACGGTCGCGAGCACCGCCTCGTGCACGACGTGTGGGCGCAGCCAGTCGGGCCAGCCGATCGCCACGACCTTGTCGTCCGGGCGCGGCGCGCCGCGCAGGCGCCCGGGTGTCACCAGCACCGAGCCCGCGAAATCTGACAGGTGTCGGGCGTAGTCCACCGCGTATCCGATCGCCTCATCGAATCCCCGGTGCAGGTACGACGGGTCCTTGCTCAGCTTGACCTCGATCACCACGGCGCGCGGCTCTCTTCCTGGGCCGTCGCCGAGGACGACGACGTCGGGGCGAGACGATGCCTCGCCGCCAAAGTAGTGGGCGATCGCCTCCTGACGACGGCCCGAGGCGAGCGGCGACTGGTTGTAGAACATCCGGAGTCGACGCCCGTCGTCGCACTCGAAGACGACGATCTCCTGGCGGCGCGGGTCGACCACCGCATGACGGATCTGCCAGCGGCCGGGCGCCTCGCGGGTGAGTCGGTGCTCGATGGCGTGTGCGAGCGTCAGGGCCACCGCCAGTTCGAACCGCTGCCAGGGCTCCATCGGCCACAGCGCTCCCTTCGCGACACATCGCGCGACGGACCGCGGATCGTTCGAGTCGAGGGTCTCGCGGAGCGCGTCGAAGAGTGTCGCGGCGAGGGCGAATGCCCGCTGGGGTCGGCCCCGCAGTGCGTGCGGCTCCACGTCGTCGAAGGCCACCACCGCGACCCGTCGCAGCGCGGTTCGCTCGAGCGTGCTCCGAAGCGCGCGATCCCACGCGATGGCGTGCGTGGCCCAGCCCGGAGGCGCTCTCCCCCACCCGCGGAGCAGCGAGGCGAGCACCGCGCACAGCCGCACCACGACAGCGCGAACGACCACCTCCGCGGGCTGGTCGTACCGACGAACGCGCACCCGCGACACGAGCGTCTCGCGGTCTCCGCGCATCCTGGCCGCGAGCGTGCGAGGGACGTCGAGCCGCCCCAGCAGCCGCCCGCGATGGGCCTCCGGCGTCACCTCCGTGCGCCCGCGCAGTGCGCGGCAGAGGTCGGGCAGCGCCCGCAGGGCGAACTCTGCGATCTCGTTGCCGTGCGCGGCCACGAGGGTCGACGCGCGAAAGGTCGCGAACGACGCGCCCGGACCGAGCACGCGGCGCACCAGCTGCTCGGCTGCGGCCGGATCGATGGCGCCCTGCATCGCGCTCGGCAGGAGGTACGCGGGGAAGAGCGCCTCGAAGCGGGCCTCCCAGGGGTCGTCGAGCGGCGCGCTCACGCCGTCGGGCCGAACATGTCGATGAGACGCGCGCGGAGCATGGCGACCGCGGCGGGCGACGCGGCCCCATCGATCGATCGGTGCAGCGTCGCGGTGACGCGAGCGAGCGCCTCGGCGTCGAGCCCATCGAGCTGTGGCAGGAGGAAGAACGCAATGGCCTCGGCGAGCGCGTCGGCGCCGCCCTGTCGGCGGCGCAGGTACCGCACGACGTCGAGCGCGAGCGCGGGTCCGACGGGCCGATCGCGCAGGAGACCATCGCGGGAAAAGAGCGACTGCACGCGGCGCATCAGCGTCTCGTCGATGGGCGGATCGAAGCCCGGGCGAGAGGCGTGCGCGGCGATGAGCGACTGAAACGCAGTGTCGTCGGGCGGGTCGATGGTCACCACGGCGAAGCGGCGGAGCAGCGCGTAGGAGAGGCGAAAGAGCGACGACTTGTCCCAGGTGTTCATCGTGGCGATGACGCGGAAGCTGGGCGCGACGAGGTGTGTGTCCGTGGGCTCGAACCCGAGCGTGATGGGCCTGCCGTCGTTGCCGAAGAAGGGGGTCTCGGCGCCGCGTCCGGCGAGGACGGTGAGCAGCTCACCAAACGCGCGGTCGACGTCGGCGCGGTTGAGCTCGTCGATGAGGAGCCAGTGGTAGCTCGCGAGCGCGCGCAGAAACACCCCGGGCCGAAACTGCAGCGTGTTGTCTTGCTGCAACGCATAGCCTCCGACGGTCTCGAAGGTCGACCAGTCGGCGGAGGCGGTGGTCGTGAGCAGCCCGTGGCAATAGCCCTCCGCCTTCGCGGCGGCCGCGATGGCGCTCGCGAGCTCCGTCTTGCCCGTGCCCGGAGGACCGATGAGCAACAGGTGCTTTCCGGTCGAGAGCGCCGCGGCGATCTGCGTGAGCAGCATCGGCGGGAGCACCAGATCCCTCAACTGCGTGGCGATGCGGCTGGGATCGAGCGCGAGGCGCTCCGCGCTCCACCCGACGGGCTCGCCGGACGGCGTGGGTGCGACGGGTGGTTCGCCGACGCCGGGGTCCGGATTCACGACGCCCGGTTGCACGTCGACCCCGTGGGCGCGGAGCACCTCGCGGCCGAGGGTCGTGGCGCGGTCGACGTCGTCCTCGCGCTCCGTGAGACCCAGGGAGATAAGCCAGTTGCGTCGAAAGCTCGGCTGGGCGTTCGTTCGCCAGGTGGTACCGAGCCTGGTGTTCAGCGCGGGCAGAGCGCGGGCAGACGTGCAGCCTTCGGGTTGTGCAGAAAGCTCCAGCGTGTCGAGCATGCCGCGGTAACGGGCGTCGAGGCGCTCGAAGAGCACGCGAGGCTCGGGAGCCGCCAGATACGAGCGTCCCGCCTCGGAGATCGTCAATCGCCCGTCGTCGCGGTCCGTCAATCCCAGGCTGAGGAACTGGCGTACGTAACCGTGGATCGAGGTCTTCCCATGCGCACCGTATTGCTCGCGGAGCATCGTGCGGAGGTCCTCCACGGTTCGCTCGGCGTCCGCGATCCAGCGGAGGAGTGTGTCGTGCGTGTTCTTGTACTCGCGCATTCCGCCGGGCAGCGGCCAGAGACCGTCGTGGCGCTCGTCGTCGGCCGCCGCGACGTCACTGGGGACGAGACCCTTCGCGACCGTTTCCCCCGGCGTGACGGTCTCCTCCGTGGGCAGTGCGACCGCGTCGGCGATCACCCCCGGCAGGGCGTCGATCGTGCCTCTCCCCTCTCCTCTCGCGATCTTTTCCACGAGCAGCGCGCGCAGCGTCGGCCATGCCGTGGCGGCCACGGGGAAGTTCGTCCCCTGCGCATTGCGGATGATGCTGACCTCGCGAAGCGCCGCGTCGGCGACGAGCGTGGCGCGAGGAATCTCGCTCGTGAAGATCGCGAGGTAGCGAAACTCCACCCGCCATTTGACCAGTTGGTAGGGCTGCAAGGCGGTGTCCGTGCGCGCGTCGTCGTCGCGCTCGAAGGGCGGCGCGGTCAGCACCCCGACGGCGTGGATGCCCGCGCTGCGGCCCGAGGACCACAAGAGCACGATGTCGCCGGGGCGCATCCAGGCGCGCCGCTGCGAGGCGTTCCACCAGTCCGTGTCGCCCGGCGACACCCCCGGCAGATGGGCCGCCAGATCGAACTGCCCGGGGTTGGCCTGGAAGATCCACGCGCGCGCTTTCCCTGACACGTCGTCGTTCATCGGCGCCCATCATCGGTCCGCGCCCGTCGCGCTGTCGACCTGGAAGCCCGTCGCGCGCACCGTCCCCCTCGCGCTGTCGCTCCGGAGCTCAGGTACGCTCGCGGGATGGCCACTCCTCGCGCGAAGAAGCAGCCCGTCATCCCCAGGTCGAAGCCCGCCGCCGCGCCCGCGAAGCGGAAGCTGCCCGCCGCGCTCGAGCGGCGCGCGAGGGCGCTGCACGACGCGGCGCAGGCCCGACTCGTCGAGCAGGGCCGCGAGGCCATCGCGCTCATCCGTGCCCGCCGCGAGGCTATCGCCGACGACTACTTCGACGTGGGCCACGCGCTCATCACCCTGAAGAACACCGCCGTCGCGCTGGCCCTCGGCTACGACGACGTCGCGACCATGCTCCGCGCCGAGCTCGACCTCTCCGTCGACACCGCCCACAAGCTTATCGAGCTCGCGACGCGCGTCGACCGCTCGCTCCTCCGCGAACTCCAGCAGGAGCGCGCCGCGGCCATCCTCGCGCTGGTCGACGCCACTCCCGCGGACGACACGGTCGAAGACCTCCTCCGCGCCCCCTTCGCCCTTCCCGACCGCAGCGGAGTCCTCGATCTCCGCACCGCCCCGATCGCCGCGATCAAGTCCGCCGCCCGCGCGATCCGGCAGCTGCACGCCCCCGCGGCGAAGCGCTCGGAGGGCTTCACCACCACGCCCGCCGAGCGCAAGGCGTTCGCCGCGCTCGTCGCCCCCGTCACGAAGCGCGCGTCGCTCCGCGGCGTGGCCACCTTCAAGCTCGTCGCGTCACGCGGTGAGCACGGCCCGCTCGTGGAGTCCCGCATCCCGCTGCGCGACTTCGAGCGCGTCACGGCCCTCCTCCACCAGCGCCGCTGACTTGCCGCGCACTGGGTACGACCGCCGTACCCGGGAGTACGACGGTGGTACTCGACGGAAGGCGGGAGCCCCGCCCCGTCACCACGCCCAGAGGGTCGCCAGCGCGAGCTCGATCGCGTCGAAGGGCTCCGCGCGCACGACCGCATCGCCGCTCGCGCTCAACACCAGCAGCCACCCGTCGGCGGTGCGCCGGAACACCTCGATGCCCTGCGCTTCAGGGTCGACCATCCAGGCGTGCGCGGCGCCGTGGCGGAAGTACATCGGCATCTTCTTGAAGCGGTCGTGGCGCTGCGTGGACGGCGACCTCACCTCGCACACCCAGTCGGGCACGACGTCGATCGTCGACGCGGCGGGCATCGTCGGCAGGCGCTCGCGGTGCCACCCGGCCAGGTCGGGAACCACCAGATCGGGCCGCGCGCCGAGGCGCAGTTCGGGCTCCGGGAGGATGATCCAGCCGCCCGGTCCGCCGCGGCCCCAGCGGAACGGGGGCGAGAGCGACTGGTCGACCACCGAGGCCGCGCTCGCGTGACGTGGCGCCGACCGGGGCAGCATGGAGAGCTCGCCGTCGATGATCTCGGCGACGACGTTCTCGGGGGCGCGGCGCCACGCATCGACGACCTCGGCGGGGAGGTTGGGGTACTCCGGGTCGATGACTCCCGCGGGGTCGGACGCCATGGCCCACGGTATCACGCGCCCCGCGCCGACCGATCGGGCCCAGCGGGGCGCCGCGCCCGCCGTTGGTTCAGCCTTCCGCGAAGACGGCGTCGAGCATCGCGGCGCCGAGCGCGCGGTCGGCCCAGCGCTCGATGAGATCAGCTGCTCCATCACCGACGGGTGCGGCATGGCCAGAATGCCCGCCTGCGTCGCCCGGCGCGCGAGGTCCACCGCGCGAGGACCGTGCGGACCCTGCATCACCCACGCGGCGAACACCGCCATCTCCGGTGTCCCCCGGGCGAGGATGGCCTCGGCCTCGGTCGGTCCGAGGAGCAGCCACGATGACCCATGAGCTCCCGTCGCGGAGCACGAGGTCCGGCAATGACCTCCACGGAAAACGCGGCCCGAAGCGGTTGCGGGAGACCTCCTTCGGGGTCTCAGGGCCGACCGACAGACTCGTTGCCGAGCAGACCGAGGAGCACCCGGTACGGCAGCGGAAGCTCCGGGTGCCACTCGAAGCGCGCCCGCTCGAACCACTGCACCCAGTAGGGGAGAGGCGAACCAACGCGGCACCCTCGCTGCCACGGATCCGCTGCAGTGACCGAAACACCTATGATCCGTTGTACCCCTACCCGCGAGCATTGGCAGAAGCTCACAGGCCGCCGCCTTGGCGACTCGGCCCGCAAGCTCCTGATCCACTTCCGGGGCGTGCTCGTGGTCGACCGCTGGCGCGCCTACGCGGGCGTGACGGTGGCGGCCTGGCAGTACTGCTGGGCGCACCTGAAGCGCGATTGGGAGAAGTTCCGGCTGCGCGGCGGGGAGGACGCCGAGCTCGCCGAACGCCTCGCCCGCGAGACCGACCGTCTCTTCACCCGGTGGCACTGGGTGAAGCAGGGACGGCGCGACCGGGCGTGGTTGCAACGCTCGGTGGCGAAGCTCAAGCGCACCTTCCGACGGCTGCTCGAAGCGGGCGTCGAGACGGCGTCGGAGAAGACCCGTGGGACGTGCGGCGAACTGCTGGCGACCTTCGAGCGGATGTGGACCTTCGTCGACCACGAGGGCGTGCCGCCGACGAACCACTTCGCCGAGCAGCAGATCCGACACGGGGTCATCTGGAGGAAGACGAGCGTCGGCAGCGACAGCGAACGGGGCTGCCTGTTCGCGGGGATAATCCTGACCGTCGTGGCCACTTGCCGTCAGCATGGTCGTGACGTGTTTGCATTCCTCGTCGAGGCCGTGACAACGAAGCTACGCGGCCTCGCAGCTCCGTCGCTTGTGCCGCTCGAGCTGGCCACCAGCGCCGCTACGGCCTGAACGATTACTGTGGGTTTTCAGGGTTCATTCCGGATCCCTGCTGAGCGCGCCAATCCAGGGTGCTCCAAGTACGCAAATTATGCGTTTTTTGGATGGGGTTGGGATCGACAGGAGGCGAGGGCTTCGTTACGGTTGAGCCCAGGGCGGCTGCACCAAAATCACTTGATTCCCAGCGAAAGTACATGTTCGAGATACTCGATACTTCGCCCCGCCTTGGCGCGCTTCGCGGCGACTCCCCGGATCCTCTTCCCTCGTCGACAGGTATCGTCTCGGACGAGGAGAGTCAGCGCCATCCCACGGATCGCGGCAAGGTTCGCCGCGGCGTTGGCCTCGTGAACGGCGCATCGGTCCTCTCCCATCTGCACGTCGAGCGTCCAGTGCAGGCCGTTCTCGATGCCCCAGTGTTCGCGGGCGCTCTTGGCCAGTCGCTTGGCCGACGGCGCCAGACTCGACAGGAAGACGTGCAGCTCGCACGAGGTCTTGTCCCTCACCGTGCGAGTGCGCTCGACGAACGTGATGCTCCGGAGCGACGGCCACTCGTCGCCCGGAAGCACACAGACCTTCGACGGGATCGACCATGCCTCGCGCGTCTCGATCCGCCCGTGGCTCTCGTTCTCCGCCCGGCTGTGGCGCACGGTCACCCCGGCGAACCCGTCGGCGCGCGCGGTCGTGAAGTAGCCCATGGCCACCTCGTAGGCCGCGCCGCGATTGGCCTTCAGGTGGAGCAGATAGTCCGCCTCCCGCGCCACGATCGCCTGCGCCGTCTCGCGGCAGCAGTGCGCCGCGTCGGCGGTCACCAACGCGCCCTTGAGTTCCAGCACCGCGAGCAGATCGCGCATCCCCGCGATCTCCTCGGGCGCGCCCTCGACGGCGTGCTGGGCCAACAGCAGGCGCTGCTCGCACGCCCACACGTTGACCAGGTGGAGCTTCGATCCGAGCGCGGCCCGAGCCAGCGCGCCCCGCAGGGTCTTGCCGTCGAAGGCGACGACCTGCCCGGCGAGGCACTCCGCGAGGCTCTTGACCCACGACTGCATGCACGCCCCGAACGCCTTCGCGTTCAGCGACTGGAACGTCCGGTAGAAGGTGCTCTCCGAGGGCACGCCGTTGGGCATGTCGAGGAACGTCGCGAACCATTCCTTCCGATCCTCCGCGAAGTCCTCGATCTCTTCCCAACCCTCGGCCCCGCCGATCACCGCGACCACCGCCATCAGGACGATCGTCAACAGCGGGTGGTCGGTGCGGCCGACGACCCGAGGGTCTTCAAGAGACTCGAAGTGCTGCCTGATCTTGCTGGAGCTCCGCATCGGCTCCGACTACGGGAAACCCGCAAAAACTCAAGCGTTTTGATGCAGCCGCCCTGAGGATGCCCTGGAGGATGCCCTGCTCCTCGGGCGCGAAGCGCTCGGAGCTTCGGCCGTAGGGCTTTCGTAGCGCCGCGAGGAGGCGATGCTGCGTCGCCTCGTTGTGGTTGCGAAGGCGAGAGATCAGGTCGAAGAGGAGATCGAGCGCCCCGGCGGTGTCGCCGCCCGCGAGCACCCTCTCGATGTGCCCGCGCACCGCGTCGAGGTCATCGGCGCGCTTGGGGAGTGGGAGGTGGGCCGCGGGCTGATCCATGAAGGATGTCCTGCGTGTAATGCCTTTGAGGCATTCACGCAATCGATACTTCGTGGCGATTGTCGATTATCGAGAGTGCGTATCGGAGGGAGGAGTCCAGCGCGCTCGACGGCGTGACCGATGGAGGTCGATGCCTTCGAGGATGAGCGTGAGCTCCGGGGACTCGAGGTCGAAGTGCGTCGCGCCGGGCGCGACCTCCTTCGGGAGGCGGAAGCAGCCGCGCTCAAGACGCTTCGTGATCAGCACAAATCCAGTGCGATCCCAGAAGAGTACTTTGATCTGATGGCGACGCTTGCTGATGAAGCAGAAGACGTGTCCCGACAGGGGTTGAATTGCCATGTCGGAGAGAACGGTCCCGGCGAGCGAATCGATGCCTCGACGTCCATCGACGGGCGTGGTGGCGAGGTAGATCCGAACCGAGGGCGGTAGCGTCAGCACGCGCGGACCTCGCGCAGGACGTCGAGCAGTCGCGCCAGGCTGGTGGGGTCGAAGGACGGCGGCACACGGACGAGCACACCATCGGGCAGGACGAGCTCGATCGGGGCCGCGGGCGGCGTCGTCGTCGATGCCGAGCGCGAAGGCGGGGTCGCCGCGACCCGCACGGGCAGGAACGTCACC
>CAIOSS010000043.1 GCA_903860995.1 uncultured delta proteobacterium
CGGCGCCGAGGGAGAGCGCCGTCATCGGAAGGAAGTGCCCGTGCGCCCGCACCTGACCCACCGCGAGGAGGGTGAGCACCGTGAGCGCGAAGGCCGCCCGGGCGCCGCCCCACGGGCGCACGAAGGTCAGCCGCACCAGGGCGATCATGGCCAGGGCGGACGCGGCGATGCTCCACGCGCCGCCGAGCGACGGCGCCAGCGGGACCGCGGGGACGAGCAGGCCCGAGAGCACGCCGCCGAGCATTCCCCCGAAGGCGAGCGTGAGCAGCTGGGCGTTGGCCCCGAGCGCGAAGACCGGACCGACCGCGAAGGCGAGCCCCGCCGCGGCGAGCATGCAGGCCGCGTGGATGGGCTGCCGCGTGGCGAGCACCACCGCGACGGTTGTGAGGGCGGGGCCGAGGGACGCGAGCGCCCGGGCCTTCACGCGTGCACCGCGTCGCCGCGCAGCACGGCGTCGTGGGGGAAGAGCGCGACGTCGTCGGCGCCGTCGGGCCGGGCCTTGCGGGCGTCGTAGACCGCGAGCGTGCGGCTCGCGATGCCGAGCGCGCGCAGCCGGGCGCCGAGCGCGCGGTGGGTCTCCGAGGGGGAGACCGTGAGCACCAGCGCGGCGGAGAGGCGCCCCGCGTGGGGGCCGAGCGCGGCGAGCACGGCGTCGGGGTCGAGGGGGGGGCCCGCGTCGACGCAGGCGAGCACGTCGAGGGTGGGGCCGAGGAGGTCGGCGCCGGGGCCGCCGTGGGCGTTGAGCTCGTGCAGGCGGCCGCCGACGATCACCAGGTCGACGAGGGTGTCGTCGCGCCCGAGGGAGGAGGCGAGGCCCGCGGCGAGGGAGACCAGCGCGTCGAGGACGGTGGCGTGCGGCGCCCCAGAGGTGTCGGGGTCGACCACGATCGCGACGCGGCGGAAATACTCCTGCTGGTATTCGCGCACCACAGGGAAGCCCGTGCGCGCCCAGCTGCGGGCGTGCAGGTCGCGGATGGGGTCGCCGGGGCGGTACGGGCGCACGCCGCGGAGGTCGAAGGACTCGCCGGTGCTGGTGACCCGCGGCACGCCGCCGGGCTGGTGGCGGGCGAGGGTCGGCGTGCGGATGCTGGCGACGCGCGCCACCGGCGGGACCACCACGAAGCGGCAGCCGGGGCTGTACACCGCGGGCCCCTGGCAGAGCCCGAAGGGGACCAGGGCGCTCACCCGGAAGGGGTCGAGGTGGTGCTCGCCGCGGGCGCGGAAGCGGGCGTGGCAGGTGACCGTCTCCTGCGCGCCGGGGCGGAGGCGCGGGAGGCTCGGGGGCTCTGCGGTCCAGGCGCCGTCCCAGGGGAGGAAGGGGCCGTCGACGCGCAGGCCGGTGTGCGCCCGGTCGCCCTCGTGGTGCATCGTGATGGCGAAGGCGACCTCCTCCCCGACGCCCACCCGCGGCGGGACGCTCACCTGCACGGTGACCCCGCGGACCCGGGTGAAGGCGCTCGCGACGAGGGAGCACCCGAGGGCGCCGACCAGGGCGGCCCACACGAGGTGCGCCTCGCCGCGGTCGATGTCGAGGCTGACGACCGTGGCCGCGAGGGCGAGCGCGGCGGTGAGCTGGCCGTCGAGGGTGAAGCGCTCGTAGACGCGGAAGAGGGGCAGGATCGCCCGGCCGGTGCGGGAGCGGCGCAGTCGCTCGCGGTCCTCGGCGCGACTCGGGATGAGCACGTGGTTGAGGCGCGCGAAGTCGAGGTCGGCGAGCGCGTCGAGGGCCAGGCGCCGACGCCTCACACCGGGACCTCCACGCCCTTGACGACGGCGGCGATGAGGCGCTCGGGGGAGGTTCCGCCGTAGCGCGACTGGGGGGTGAGCATCACCCGGTGGGCGAGCACCGGCGCGGCGAGGGCCTGCACGTCGTCGGGCGTCACGTGGTCGCGGCCCACGATTAGCGCCCGGGCCTGGCAGGCGCGGAAGAACGACAGCGCCCCCCGGGGCGAGGCGCCGAGGGCGAGGTCGGCGTGGTCGCGCGTGGCCGCCACCACCCGCAGGAGGTAGCGGGCGACGGGCTCGCGCACGAGCACCTCGTGCACGGCCGCCTGGAGGGCGAGCAGCGTGGCGCCGTCGGCCATGGCCTGGAGGTCGTCGAGGGGGTCGCGGCGCTGCCGGGCGTAGAGCATCGCGAGCTCGTGGTCGGCCGAGGGGTAGCCCACGGAGAGGCGCAGCAAGAAGCGGTCGAGCTGGGCGTCGGGCAGGGGGAAGGTTCCCTGCGACTCGATGGGGTTCTGCGTGGCGAGCACGAAGAAGGGCTGCGGGAGGCGGTGGGTGGTGCCGTCGATGGTGGCGCTGCCCTCGTTCATGGCCTCGAGCAGGGCGCTCTGGGTGCGCGGCGAGGCGCGGTTGATCTCGTCGGCCAGCAGGACGTTCGTGAAGATGGGGCCGCGGTGGAAGCGGAAGCTGCCGTCCCGGGGGTCGAGAACCTGGGCGCCGAGGATGTCGCTCGGCAGCAGGTCGGGGGTGAACTGCACCCGGGTGCAGGTGACGTTGAAGCAGCGCGCCAGGGCCCGCGCGAGGGTGGTCTTGCCGACGCCGGGGACGTCTTCGATGAGCACGTGACCGCCCGAGAGCACCCCCACCAGGAGCAGCTCGATGGCCTCCGGGCGGCCGGTGAGCACCGAGGCGAGCCGCTCGCGGAGGGTGCCGATGGTGCTGCGAAGGACGGTGACGTCGGGGGGGGCGCTCATGGACGAAGGTCACGGTATCACCGGACGCGACGGGTGAACGCCGCGCGGGCCCCGCGCATTCTCCCGATCGCCGCGAAGGGGGCGTCATGTCTCGGCGGCGAAGCTCGCCTGCAGCGCCTTCATCAACACGACGATGCGCGGGTTGCGCCGCTGGTCGGGGTGCGTGCGCAGCCACGCCGTGCACGCGAGCGGGGCAGCGCGCGCAGGGTTCTCATGGAGCGATTGGGTACTCAGGAGCCAGGCGCGATGCTTTCGCGTAGCTGCGAGTCGGTTTTGCAGGAACGCGAACCGGTGCCACCGTCGACGCGGCGCGGTCCGCCCTGTCACACTCCCCACCCGTGCGCGTCGCCCTGGCCCAGCTCAACCCCCGCGTCGGCGACCTCGCCCGCAACGCCGCCATGGTGCTCGACGCCCTCCGCGCCGCCGAGGCCCAGGGCGCCACCCACGCGGTCACCCCCGAGCTCGTCCTCCCGGGCGCGCCGCCGCGCGACCTGCTCCTCGACGACCGCTTCGTCGACGACGCCCTCGCCGCGCTGCGCTCCGTCGCCGAGCGATCGCCCCCCGGGCTCACCGCCTACGTGGGCACCGTCGTCCGCGCCCCGGTCCGCACGCCCGGCCATCCGGGGCTCTACAACGCCCTCGCGGTGCTCCGCGGGGGGAGGGTCGTCGACACCATCCACAAGCAGCTGCTCCCTGCGTACGACGTCTTCCACGAGCCGCGGTGGTTCGTCCCGGGCGCTGGTGGCATCGCCCCCCGCGACGGCCTCGGCGCCCTGCTCTGCGAGGACCTCTGGGACGACGGCTACCCCACCCACCCCGGCGCCGCGCTCGTGGCGTCCGGCGCCCGGGTCCTCGCCTGCGCCGCGGCCTCGCCCTTCCGCTGGGGCGTGTACGAGCGGCGCGTCGCCCACGCCGCGCGCCAAGGGGTCCCGGTGGTGTACGTCAACCTCGTCGGCGGACAGGACGAGCTCACCTTCGACGGCGGCAGCTTCGTCACCGACGCCCGCGGCCGCGTGGTGCACCGGCTCCCCTTCTTCGAGGAATCCGTCGAGACCTTCGAGCTCGACGCGCTCGACGGCCCCGCGGCGTCCGACCCGCCGCCCCGCGAGGCCCTCGGCTTCGGCGCCCTCGTGCTCGGGCTACGCGACTTCGCCCGCAAGAACGGCGTGCGCCGCGCGGTGCTCGGCCTCTCCGGCGGGGTCGACTCGGCCCTCGTCGCGTGCATCGCGCGAGAGGCCCTCGGCGGGGAGAACGTGCTCGCCGTGGCGATGCCCACGCGCTTCAACGACCCGCGCTCGACCGCCGACGCGCAGCGCCTCGGGGCGGCGCTCGGGGTGCCGACGGAGGTGTTCCCGGTGGAGACGTTGGCCACGGCGATGTCGCTGGCGCTGGGCCCTTGGCTCGACGCGCTGGGCGCCCCGCGGGCGGGCGACACCACGCACGAGAACGTCCAGGCGAGGGTGCGGGCGATGGTGCTGCTCGCGGCGATCAACCGAACGGGGGGACTGCTGCTCAACACCAGCAACAAGACCGAGCTCGCGCTGGGCTACGGCACCCTCCACGGCGACCTCGCGGGCACGCTCTCGGTCATCGGCGACCTGACCAAGCCGGAGGTCTACGCGCTGGCCCGGTGGTACGACGCGGGCCGCGGGGTGATCCCGGCCTTCGTGCTGGAGCGCCCGCCGAGCGCCGAGCTGCGCGAGGGCCAGGTGGACCCCTTCGACTACCCCGTCGTGGCGCCGCGGGTGGAGGCGCTGGTGGCGGGCAACGAGCCCGGCGACTGGGACCCGGCGGAGCGCGCGGCGACCGAGCGCTCGGTGCGCCTGGCCGAGCACAAGCGCTGGCAGGGTGGCGTGGTGCTGAAGCTGAGCGAGCGGGCCTTCGGGACGGGGCGGATGATGCCCATCACCCGCGCGCGGTGAGCGTCGACAGCGGGGGCGCTCGATGCGCAGCGTCGGGGGCTCCGACCGCCTCCTCCGCGGACATCGGGCGCACCGAGCGCGGATCGCCCGGCGCAAGGCCGAGGGGCGGGGGCGCGGCGGTGTTTCTGACGAGCGGGATACCGCCCTTCGTCCTGCGCGACGACCTCGCGGTGCGCGGCGAGGAGGTCACCGCGGCGCACCCGGAGGTGCACGACGGCGCGCTCACGGTGGACGCCGACGGTGCGGTCGGCCGCGCAGAGTAGCGGGGCGAATCCGCATACTGGGGCGCGCGCGGTGGGGCGCCGGCTACTTCCTGAACATCGCGAAGGCGCCGCTCACCAGCGCCACGGCGACCACGGCGATGACCACGCCGACCCCCAATGCCCGTCTTGAAGATGCCGCCGATCACCCGACACGCGGGGAGCATCGACGCAGCGAGCAGGATCCCGAACACATTGCGGAGAGTCGTGGCCTTCATGAAACGCCTCACTTTCTTCGAGGAAGTGTGTGCAGCAGGTGTGCCACCACCGCGCGCACGGCTCAGCGCAGCGCCCGCAGCGCCTCCGCCGTCCACGGCCGCGGGTTGAACAGGTAGCGCCGCGTCACCCCGCGCAGCGCCGCCGTGGCCTCGCCCACGGCCCATCCCACGCTCCCCCGGCACGCCGTCGCACGAAACCTCCCGTTGCCCCGCAGCGCGCCGAGCACCGCGGCGCCCCC
>CAIOSS010000044.1 GCA_903860995.1 uncultured delta proteobacterium
CCCCCGTACGGCCTGCCCCCGCGACGGCGGCGCCCCCACAGACCGCCCGCGCTGCGACTCCAGCGAGCTCCGTACCGGGCCCGATGGGAGCTGCGGCGTGGAGGGCATCCCGGAGAGTTCCTGGTGAGGGTAGAGCGAGCGCAGGTGCTTCGGGTGATCGGTCGCCTGGAGCGGATGCCCGCCAGCGACGCTGCCCCGTTGGATTTCCTATGGGCTACACGCCGACTGTTCGACGAACCGGTTTGCTGTCGTGGCGGATGGCCGCGCGCTCGCCGACGCGCGAGCGCGCCACGTCGCGTGCCCGGCTCGGCGCCGTGGTGCTCGACCTCGAGGGCACCGCCCTCCTCGCCTGGCTCACCGACCCGGCCGCGCGCTGACCGCGCACCGGTCGCGGGGGCCGCAGCGGAGCGGAGCAGCCCGACGGCGGGGCGGGGGCCTCCGGGGCACTTTATCGTTTTGCGCGATGACGCTCGTGTGCGACGAATGCGCCTCGGCCGGCGTGGAGGCGCATCGCTGCCCCGCCTCGCGCGGCCCAGGTGAAGGTGTGCCCATGGCGATGCGCGTGTCTGGAAGGCTGCCTCGGAGACCCGGCCCGGTGCGGCGACCGCGGTCTCCCGCGGCTGTTTCGTTGCTGTGCGTGCTCTCGACGGGCTGCGCGGAGCTCGCCGACGACGACGCGCCCGTGGTCGACACGCTGACCGCGCCGCGGCCCTTTTGTGAGCTGTCGCAGGGCACCACCCCGGCGCAGCGCGCGGGCTGGCAGTCGCGCCTATGGTCCGCAGCGACCGTGCAGCGCGAGATCACGAACGCCACGGCGCAGTCGGGGCTCCGTTGCTCTCCGCAGGTCGCGTACCTCGCGGTGTACGCGCGGATGACGGCGGCGCGCGACGCCGCCCGCTGCACGCCGGGCGACCCGATGAAACCCACGGACCCGCTCGACGCGCGGCTCAACGACGCGCTCTCCGACGCGATGACCCGCAACTACCTCGACGTCGTGCGTCGCTGCGGGGCGGGCACGAGCGGGGCGCTCCCCGACCCCGCAGATCCTGGCGGTCTCTGGTGCGAGATGCACCGGGCCGCGCTGCGCGACAACCGTGACGCCGTCCGCGTGGCGACCGGCAGCACGGGCTTGTACCTCTCCGGTCACCTGGCGCTCGCTGTCTCGCTGCTCCCGCACCTCGACGCCGTGTGGGTCGGGACGGGGTACGCGACCCCCGCCGCGCGCGTCGAGCGGCTCCGCGCGTTCAAGCCGACCTTCGACGCGTTCAACGAGTTTCTGGCCCGTCATCTGGACACGGTGGCGACGGCTCTGGGCGACGCCGGTCTGCTGCGCGGGTCGGCCTTCAGCGTGGCGGCGGCGCTGGGGGAGCGGGTGTTTCCGTCGGCGCTGGCCTTCGGTCGCATCCGCGACATCGCGTGGTCGCGGGGCCTGGGCCTCGCGCAGGCGATCCCGCGCGGACAGCACCCGTGGACGATCGCAGCGGGCGGCTTCACCTTCGCGGCGAGCCCGGCGCGTGCGTCGGCCGCGTGGCCCGACGATCGCGCCGTCCGCGCGCACCGTGATGCGCTCATCCGCGAGGCGCAGGAGGCGCGCGACACCCTCTCTACGCCGCTGCTCGGCGTCCTCGGCGGACACAATTTCGTCAGCCTCGGAGCTGGCACCGCGGCGCGCGCCGCGTGCCTCGCCCGCTGAAGCAGCGCGGCGACCTGCGGCGGGTTCGCACCACCACGCGCTCGGCCCCCTCGACGACGCTGCGCAGCGTCGCCGCGAGGCGTTCGGCGTCGTGCTCCGCGAGCCTCTCGAGCAGCGACCGCCGCGCGTGCACCTCCGCCACGGAGCCGCGGTAGAATTCGTGGTTGCCGAGCGCGAACAGCACCGGCAACGCGACGCCGACTGTTCGACGAACAGGTTTGCTGTCGTGGTGTCGGCGTGGTCGTCGTTCACGAACCTCATCGGCGCACCCAACGCCCCGGCCGGGCACGGCAGCGCATGCAGGGCATCCCGGAGAGTTCCTGGTGAGGGCAGAGCGAGCGCGGGTGCTTCGGGTGATCGGTCGCCTGGAGCGGATGCCCGCCAGCGACGCTGCCCCGTTGGATTTCCTATGGGCCGTCCCGGCGGCGTACACCGGCGATGCGGTGCGCTTCCACTGGCCGAGCGCGCGGTGGTTCGACGGCTCCTACGGGTGCTGCGAGCCCGGGGCGTACACCAGCGATGTGGGCAGCGAGGCGGAGCCCATGGGCAACCTGAACTTCTGCGGCGAGCACACGAGCACCGAGGCGCAGGGCTACCTCGAAGGCGCCGTAGCGTCCGTCGAGCGCGTGGCGCGGGAGATCCGCCAGGGCGTTCGGTAACGTCGTTGTGCGACGCTGCGCGATGTGCAAGGAGTCCGCCCCGGAGAAGACACCATGAATTTCTGGGACCGCACGTGGGCGCTCACTTCGATGACCTTCGAGGTGATCAAGAAAGACCGCGAGATGCTTCTGTTCCCGCTGCTGGCGGCGGTCTGCTCCATCGTCTTCAGCGTGGCGATGCTGTTCCCCACGGTGATCACGCATCTGCTGAACGACGGCGGCTCGATGGTGTGGGGGCCGCTGCAGCTCGCGGCGACCTTCGCGACCTACTTCGGCCTCGCGCTGATCACCACGTTCTTCAACACCTGCGTGGTCTACACCACGAAGGTGCGCCTCTCTGGCGGCGACGCGACCTTCGGCGAGAGCCTGTCCTTCGCGTTCTCGCGCATCGGCCGCATCGTGTCGTGGAGCCTCCTCGCGGCCTCCGTGGGCCTGCTGCTGAGCATGCTCGAGAACGCGGCGCGCAACGCGAAGGGCATCGGGTCCATCCTCGTGTCGATCCTGCGGAGCATCCTCGCGACGGCGTGGAACGTGGTGACGCTCTTCGTGGTGCCGGCGATGGTCTACAACGACCTCGGCCCCATCGACGCGATCAAGTCGTCGTTGGAGACGCTCAAGGGCGCCTGGGGCGAGAGCCTCGCGCGGCACTACGGCATGGGCCTCGCGAGCTTTCTCTTCTCCCTCCCCGCGGTGATCGGGATCTTCCTCGTGGCGCTGGGCATGGGCGGCGGCGTCCCCGTGGGCCTGGGCATCGCGCTGATCGCCGTGCTGGGCGTGTACCTGCTCAGCGTGGCGCTTGTATTCAATGTGGCGAACGCGGTCTTCAACACCGCGCTCTACCACTACGCCGCGAGCCGGCAGGTGCCCGCGGGCTTCAGTCCCGAGGTGCTGCAGGGCGCCTTCCGCCAGGTCTGAAACTCCGGCCAATAGGAGGCCCAACGGGGCACCGTCGTCGGCACGGATTCGCGCGGGTTTACAGAGAGCCCATGATCAGCAGGACACCGTCCCGCGAGCGCTGCCAGGATCTCCCTGGACGCCGCCTTGGCGACCTGACTCCCGCTGGGCACATCGGGCTGCGGACTGTGGGTTCGGAGCACCCGCACGAACGCCGTCACCTCCGGGCGCAGGGCGGCGTCCCGAAGAGGAAGCGCAACGCCATGATGGCGACGTTGACCGTGTTGGCGTTGCGACCCTTCACCTGGAGCAGGTGCAGGGCCCACGTCCGCACGTGCTCGGTGCCGAGCTCGTGCGGCGACTCCATGTGAAAGGCGACGAACCTCGGCAAGTCCGGCGTGCGTGTCAGGACGTCAGAGGCTCGGCGGCGCACCTTCAGCCTCGCGTTCAAGCGGAAGATTCTCGCGGAGGCCGACGCGGTCGCCGACGAGCCAGGGAAGACCACGGCGCTCCTGCGACGGCAGGGGCTGTACGCCTCGCACCGGACCGAATGGCGTCGCACGCGTGACGCCGGAATCCTCGGAGGCGCCACGTCGCCGCGGCGGGGACCCGCGGCCGACCCGACGCCCCGGGGAGCAGTCGGCGGCCGCGGGTCATCGGAGCACCCGCCAGACGACGTGACGACGGTCTCCGGCGGAGGCAGCGGGGGTGAAGCGCCGCGGTCGCGCCTCGATCCATTCGCGCTCGATGCCTCCGGGGTGGAGCGTCACGACGTACTCGACGCGGCCTTCGTCGAGGCGACGAAGCCACGCTTCGACGTCGGCTCCCCGATGGGCGCGTGACGGATCGTGCTGGTCGACCACCGCGCCGTCGGCCGTGACCGGGATGTAGCTCACGGCGTTCTGGAATCGCGATCCGAACAGCGGGAGCCGGTAGACGTTGTGGCCGATGCCGTCCCAGCCGAAGGCGACCGCGAGCCGGTGGGGCGCCCCGTCGTCGAGGAAGCGCCAGACGGGCCATGCGTCCACATAGGACCCGCCGAGCGAGTGAAGTTCGAAGGCCGCGCCGGGGTCCAGTCGCGCGGCCGCCTCGTAGATCGGCCAGCGGAAACGGGCACGCAGCGCCTCGACCCTCCAACCCAGCAGCAGGCTCGACACCGTCAGGGCGAGCGCGATCCTCGTCGCCCGCCAGCGCGTCCCGGGGCCGAGCGCCGCCGCGCCCACGGACGCCACCGCGATCGCGAAGGCCGGGGCCAGGGTGAGCATCGCCCCGCGCGCCGGCGCGCTCGTCCCCATCGGCCAGGCCGTATGCAGCGAGCTCAGGAAGACCATCGCCCAGCCCGCGGTGGCGAGCGGCCCCTCGCAGCGGGCGGCCAGCACGTAAAGCATGACCGGGAGCGCGACGACGAGCCGCCCCCCCACGGGTCCCCAGATCGTGCGCTGGGCCGTGAGGTCATCGGAGAAGACCGCCGCCAGCGGGACGGCGGACAGCAGGAGCAGGAGGAGGGCCGAGCCGCGTCGGCCGCGCTCCCGCTCGCGGGCGATGGTCCAGAGCGCGACCATTGCCATGGGCGCCACCCACGCGAGCTGCTCGCCCCAGTCGAGGCGCTCGGCCAGGTGCCGCGGCTTCGGGAGCATGAGGTCTTCGAAGAACCGCCAGGGAGAGAGCGCGTCCGGCGCGGGAGGCTGCAGGCGCGCGGCGTAGAGCAACGCGAGCTGCTCGTTGCCCGCGACGAGGGTGCGCCGCCCGAGCTTCAGCGCGAGGGGCCAGAGCGGCGATCCCGTCGCGCGGAGGGTGCGCGCATACGCGGGGAGCAACGCCGCCGCGGCGAGGCCGGACGCCGCCGCGAGGTAGTGCGCGCGCGGCCGCGTCGGGCGGTCGCCCCGACGCCACCACGCGGCGGTCGAGACCACGAGGCCGAGCGCGAAGAGCGGGATCCCGCTGAGCTTCGCGCCCGCATGGACGGACAGGGCCATGGCCGCGAGCAGGAGTTCACCACCGCCGACGCCGCGCAGGCAGCGCGCGATGAAGAAGCCGGCGAGAAGCCACGAGGCGACGACGAAGTTGTCGACGTAGCCGGAGGTCGAGATGTTGACGAGGCAGGGGATGAGACCGACCCCGAGGCCCGCCCGAACCGCGCCCCGCGTCGACGCGCCGAGCTCGCGCGCGAGAACCGCGGCCGCCACGGGCACGATCGCCCAGATCAGCGCCCCGCTGAGCGGGACCCACCCGGTGGAGCGCGTGAGCAGCATCGACCAGGCCCAGGGGACGTCTCCGCCGCGCGGAAAAAACGTGAGGTAACCGATCTGGTCGGGGGCCCGCTCGACGAGGTCGTAGCCGTGTTGCACCCAGAGCGCGGGTCGTACGAGGTGGTAGGTGAGCGCGTCCCAGGCGAGCGGGGGAGACACCGTGCCGCGGAGCACCCGAAACGCGACGATGCTCCCCCCGCCGAGGAGAGCGCCCGCGGAGACCGGGTCGCGGAGAAAGGCGACGACGGCCGCGCGGGCGCCGTTGAGATCGTGCGCGAAGGCCGCGCGTCGGGGGAGCGAGCGCGCGAATCGGAGCGCAACGCCGAGGGCGAGCACCGCCGCGAGACCCACGACGACCGGGGCGCGAAACAGCCGCAGCGCCTCGAGCAGGTTGAACGCGACGCATTGCAGGAAGAGCGCGGAAGTCAGCGCCGCCGCGACCCGCGCGCGCAGCGGGGCGCCCTCCGCGACGAGCGAGCGCGCGACACTCCAGGCGGCGACCAGCAGGGCGCAGGTGACAGCGGCGAGGAGGAGCGCGGGCATCGGCGCGCCGGGTTATGCCCGCGAGTTGATCACACCGGCAACCACCGATCTGCGGGCGTCTCCGCCTCCGATGTCGCTCCCCGCTCCGGCACCCCCTGGTGGTCGTCGGACCGTAAGCGGGGAGCAGTCCGCGACGCCCGGACAGGGAATGTCACCGGCCCGAGCGGACCCGCGCGCGATGTGGCGGGACGCCACTCCAGGGGGCATCGGGGGCGCTGATGAGCTTTGGAAAGAACCCCCACGTCGCCACGGCGACGGCCGCCGAGCAGAAGGCACGAGCCGCAGGAGACGAGGGCGCTCGGGCGCTTCACTGAACTGGTGCGGTCGGTCGCGCGGAGGGGGCAGTGAAGCAGCGCCTCGCCTCGGCGCTCGCGGTCGCAGCGCTCTCGTACGCGGCCGCGGCGAGCGGGTACAGCCGCACGGGCGGCGTGTGGCGCACCCTGCCGGTCAGCTGGTTCTGGAACCCCGCGACGGTGCCCGCGAGCCTCGGCGGAATGGACAACGGTCGCCTGGCCTTCGAGGCGGGCTTCACGACGTGGTCGTCGGCCTCGTGCACGCGCTTTTC
>CAIOSS010000045.1 GCA_903860995.1 uncultured delta proteobacterium
CGACCTCGCGCGCTAAGCCCGTCCGTCCGCGGTGGATGGCCGACGTCATCGCGGCCCCTCGACGGGCGCCGCGGGAATGCACTAACGTCGCCCCAGTGCGACGTCAGGTGCTCCTGCGCGTCGCTGCCCCACACACCCACCCCGAAGAGGCCCCTCCGATGATCGCCCTGGGTCGACTCCAGCGCCTGCTGCCCACCGTCTGCACGCTCGCCGCCGCGCTGCTCATCGTCCCCCCGGACGCGCAGGCCATCCCGCTGCTCAACGGCTTCGGCGGGCCCAACGGCTACGGCACCCCCGACCACTGCGTGCACCCCAACGACGACGGCTCGTACGCGGGCGCCGACGGGACAGGCGACCCGGTGGCGATCGACCTGCGGCCGGCGTTCACCGGGGGCCTGAGGTTCTTCGGGCGAACCTTCAACAGCTTCTTTCTCAACACCAACGGCAACATCACCTTCAACGCGGCGCTGTTCACGTACACACCGCAGCCGTTTCCGGTCGCCGAGCAGCCGATGATCGCGCCGTGGTGGGCCGACGTCGACACGCGCGGCGGTGGCCAGCCCACCCGCAACACGATCTGCTACCACATCGAGCCCAACCGCATCGTCATCACCTGGAACAACGTCGGGTACTTCAACGCCCAGAACAACCGGCTGAACGACTTCCAGATGGTGCTCTCGACCTCGGGCACCTGCACCACCGGCGGCGACTTCGACGTGGAGTTTCGCTACAACCGCTGCGAGTGGACCACCGGCTCCGCCTCGGGCGGCAACGAGGTGGGCCTCGGCGGCACGCCCGCGCAGGTGGGCTTCGACGCGGGCAACCGGATGAACATCGTGGCCCTCCCGATGTCGCGCACGATGGCGATCCTCGACGTGTGCCGCACCTCCAACGTCCCCGGCGGCGCGCCCGGGCTCTACCGCTTCCAGATCCGCGGCGGCATGGTGGGCGCCGGCTGCACCGGCGCGGGCCAGCCCTGCACCGTGGCCGGCCAGATGGGCGCCTGCGGCATGGGCGTGACCATCTGCTCGGGCATGAGCACCACCTGCGCGCAGGTCAACCGCCCGCGCCCCCGCAGCTGCAACGGCTTCGACAACGACTGCGACGGCATGATCGACGAGGGCAACGACCTCTGCCCGACCAACCAGGTGTGCGACCGCGGGCAGTGCGTCGAGCGCTGCCAGCCCGAGCTCGGCTGCCTCACGGGCCGCTCGTGCTCCGACCGCGGCACCTGCGTCGAGACCTCCTGCCTCGACGTCACCTGCCCCGCAGGCCAGCGCTGCGCCGGCGGGCGCTGCACCGGCATCTGCGACGGAGTCAACTGCCCGTGGGCGCAGGCGTGCCGCGCCGGCCGCTGCGTCAACCCCTGCGCCGACGTGGTGTGCGACGGCCGCGACGTCTGCGACGGCGACCCCCGCTCGATGACCTTCGGACAGTGTGTCCCCGGCTGCCAGTGCCGCCCCTGCGCCGCGGGCCAGACCTGCCAGCCGGACGGGCAATGCACCGTCGACGCGTGCACGGGCGTCACGTGCCCGTCGGGCGCGCACTGCGAAGAGGGCACCTGCCGCGACTCCTGCGCGACGGCGCCGGACACCCGGCTCTGCCCCAACAGCGAGGTGTGCCGCGTTGGGGAGTGCGTGCCGGGCGCGATGGCTCCCCTCGACGCGGGCGTCGCCCCGACCCGCGACGCGGGCGCCCGGGCGGACGTGGGTCGCGTCGCCGACGCGGGCCGGGACGCCGGGCGCGACAGCGGAGCGCGGGTCGACAGCGGCTCCAACCTCCGCTGGACCCAGGGCTCCACCGGGTGCACCTGCCGCGTCGGCGTGACGGCGCGCAGCCCGCGCTGGCCCTTCGCGGCGATCGCCCTGGGCGCCGCCCTCGCGCTGCGCCGCCGCCGCCGCTCCGCTCGCCGCTGAATCCCTCCGAGACCCCCTCCCGCTCGAACCCGTCACCCCCCTCCCGCGCGGCGGCACTGATCGTCGACCGCGCAGGTCTCGCACACCCTCGACGGAACCAACGACGCTGCGCTATGGTCGCGGCAATCTCGTCGGCGGGGCTTCTGTTGCATCCGCGCGCCGACGTCGCCTTCCCTTGCGCGCTTTGCCATCGCCGAGATCCGCCGGTGGTGAAGCCCGCGTTGACGCAGAAGTGAGGCATCGTCCATGACCGCCCCGGGCAAGCTCAGAACCGTTCTCCATGCGTGCGCCGCGGTCGCGGTGACCTCCCTCATCGCATCCGCCGCGCAGGCCATTCCCCTGCTCAACGGCTTCGGTGGTCCGACGGGCTACGGCACCGTCGACCACTGCGTGCACCCCAACGACGACGGCTCCTACGCCGGCCCGCCTCCGACCGCGGGCTTCCCGGCGGTGCCCATCGACCTGCGGCCGGCCTTCCCCACGGGCCTCACCTTCTTCGGCCGCACCTTCAACAACTTCTATCTCAACAACAACGGCAACATCACCTTCAGCGGCGCCCTCGGCACCTTCACCCCCGCGGCGTTTCCCATCGCCAACCAGCCGATGATCGCGCCGTGGTGGGCCGACGTCGACACCAGCGCCGGCGGCCAGCCGACCACCAACTCGGTGTGCTTCCACATCGAGCCCAACCGCATCGTCGTCACATGGCACAACGTCGGGTACTTCCCCGCGCGCAACAACCGCCTCAACGACTTCCAGATGGTGCTCTCGACCTCGGGCACCTGCACCCGCGTCGGCGACTTCGACGTGGAGTTTCGCTACAACCGCTGCGAGTGGACCACCGGCGGCGCCTCGGGTGGCGTCGACGGCCTCGGCGGCACGCCCGCCCAGGTGGGCTTCGACGCGGGCAACCGGATGAACTACGTGGCCCTCCCGATGTCGCGCACGATGGCGATCCTCGACGTGTGCCGCACCTCCAACGTCCCCGGCGGGGCGCCCGGGCTCTACCGCTTCCAGATCCGCGGCGGCGACATCGCGGGCGGCTGCACCGGCGCCGGCCTGCCCTGCACCGTCCCCGGCCAGATGGGCGCCTGCGGCATGGGCGTGACCTTCTGCGCGGGCATGGGCACGGCCTGCCAGCAGGTCAACCAGCCGCGTCCGCGGGCCTGCAACGGCTTCGACAACGACTGCGACGGCGCGCCCGACGAGGGCGACGACCTCTGCGGCACCAACCGGGTGTGCGACCGCGGGCAGTGCGTCAACCGCTGCCAGCCCGAGCTCGGCTGCCTCATCGGGCAGACCTGCTCGACGCGCGGCACCTGCGTCGAGACCGCGTGCATCGACGTCGACTGCCCCGTGGGCGAGCGCTGCTCCGACGGCCGCTGCATTGGCATCTGCGACGGCGTCTCCTGCCCGTACTCCCAGGTGTGCCGCGCCGGCCGATGCCTCAACCCCTGCCAGGGGGTCGTGTGCGACGGCCGCGACGTGTGCGACAGCACCCCGACCTCAGCCACCTTCGGCCAGTGCATCCCGGGCTGCCAGTGCCGCCCCTGCGCCGAGGGCGCGAGCTGCCAGCCCGACGGCTACTGCAGCGAAGACCTCTGCACGGGCATCACCTGCCCCACGGGCACCTACTGCCTCCGCGGCGAGTGCCGCGACTCGTGCGAGGCGCCGCCGGACACCATCCTCTGCCCGCCCGGTGAGGTCTGCCGCGACGGCAGCTGCGTGCCGGGCGTCCGCCCCGTCCCGGTGCGCGACGCGGGCGTGACCGACGCCGCCGCCACCACCGACGTCGTGGTCGTGCGTGACGCCGGACGCGACGCCGGTCGCGACGCGGCCAACGATGTGGGCGTCGACGGCAGCGCCCCGGCCGACGCCGGCAGCGTGCCCCTCCTTCCGCCCTCCGACCGCGGCTGCGGCTGCCGCGCCGCCTCCCCCGACGCCAACCCCTCCTGGGGCCTCGGCGCGCTCGCCTTCGGCGCGGTCATCGCCGTCCGTCGGCGCCGCCGCCGGGCCCGGGCCTGAGCGCCGGGCCGCCGTCCCATTACTTCCCCTCGTAAAACCCTCTCGACGTTGGAGCCTGGAACCTCGATGAAGCAATCGAAGCTCGCCCCTGTGGTGTGTGCCTGCCTTGCCTCGTTCGCCCTCGCGCACTGCGGTGACGACGCCGACGTGCCCACGCCGGGCGGCAACAACTGCGCGGCCCTCGCCAGCATGGTGCCCGGGTCGTGGCGCGTGGTGCCGAGCGGCACGACGGACAGCATCCTGTCGCTCTGGGCCTCGGCGCCCGACCGGATGTACCTCGTCGGCGAGCAGAGCATCCGGCGCTACAGCGGCACGGCCTGGGTCGACGGTCCGGCGGTGGAGTTCGCGGACGAGATGGGGGCGAGGTCGTTTCGCCTCGTGTCCGTCGGCGGCTTCGGGGACACGGTGTTCGGCGGCGGCGTGACGGTGCCCCCGGCGGGCTCGGCGGAGGCGGGCTTCGGACAGCTGGTTCGCTTCCCGGTGACGGGGGCTATGCCGCCGAGCGCCAGCGCCCCGGTGATGGCGATGCTGGGCGGCACCGAGCTGCGGATGTTCTGGGGCAGCTCCGCAACGGACATCTGGGCCGTCGGCGCCGACCAGGCCTGGCACTACGACGGCATGCGCTGGGCGAACACCTCCATGGGCATCGCGCCGGGCAGCGACCTGCAGGCCATCTACGGCTTCGGGGCGAGGGACCTCTGGGCCGTCGGCGCCAAGGTCTACCGCGGCAACGGCACCACCTGGACCGAGCAGCCCGTCGGCGGCTCGACCTACTACTACGGCGTCTGGGGCTCGGCGGCGAACGACGTCTGGCTGGTCGGCACGAGCGCCGCGCAGCGCTGGAACGGCACGGCCTTCACCCGGGTGCTCACGGGCACCACGGGCACGCTGCGCGCGGTCTGGGGCAGCAGCGCGACGGACGTCTGGGCCGTCGGCGCGGGCGGCACCGCGGTGCACTGGAACGGCGCGGCCTGGGGCGCGGTGCCCTCGATGGCGACCCGCGACCTGCGGGCGATCTGGGGCTTCAGCGCTAACAACATCTGGGCGGTGGGCGACAACGGGACGGTGGTCAACTACACGGCCACCAGCGCGCCGCGCCCCGCGGGCAACTGCAACCAGAACACCGGGATGACCAACTTCGGCGACGGCATGGGCCTGCGCCTCGCGGCCACCTCGCAGACCATCTGCGCGCGCCGCGGCAACGGGACGGCCGCGTGCTGGGGCGCCAACAACAACGGGATGATCGCCGACGGCACCCGGGAGACCCGCTCGACCCCGACGAACATCATGGGCCTCACGGACGTGGTCGACGTCGCGGTGGGCCGCTTCCACGGCTGCGCGGTGAAGGCCGACGGCACGGCGTGGTGCTGGGGTGTCGGGCGCAGCGGGCAGATCGGCAACGGGATGATGGTCGACCAGGCGACCCCGGTGCAGGTGCAGGGGGTCAGCGAGGCGCTCTCCGTGGCGGTGGGCGACGCGCACTCGTGCGTGGTGCGGCGCAACGGGTCGGCCTCGTGCTGGGGCGCCAACGCCGACGGCCAGGTGGGTGACGGCACCAACTCCAACCGCTCGTTCGCGGTGACCGTGTCCGGCCCGACGGACTTCCTCCAGATCGATGCGGGCCCCAACCACACCTGCGGCATCCGCTCCAACGGCGGCGTGGCGTGCTGGGGCCGCGGCACCCAGGGGCAGCTCGGCAACGGGATGCGCATGACCAGCGCGACCCCCGTCGAGGCGACCGGCATCGCCGACGCGCTCGCGATCTCCACGGGCCTCGGCCACACGTGCGTCGCGCGCAACTCGGGCGCGGTGTTCTGCTGGGGCGCCAACGCCGACGGGCAGCTGGGCGACGGCACCATGATGGACCGCCCCTCGCCGACCGCGGTGGCGGGCATCACCACGGCCCTGGGCGTGGGGGCGGGCGAGAAGCACTCGTGCGTGCTGCTCCGCTCGGGCGCGGCGCAGTGCTGGGGCAACAACGCCACCGGCCAGCTGGGCACCGGCACCACCGCCAACAGCCTCGCCCCGGTGGCGGTCACCGGGGTCGACCGGGCCATCGCGATCGTGACGGGCTTTGGCTTCTCGTGCGCCCTGCGCGGCAGCGGCGAGGTGCTCTGCTGGGGCAGCAACATGAACGGCCAGCTCGGTCGCGGAAACGTCGGCGGCAACGGCGAGACGCCCGCGCGGGTGACGGGCCTGTAGGCTCGAGGCGCTCGAGTCACCGGCCCTGGCAACGGGGTCGTGAGGAAGGCCCCTCCGGGCTCCGTTCTGCGGCGACGCGGCGGGGGCCCGCAGGGGCCTTCGTCTTGTGGAGAGTGTGAGGGAAGGGGACCGGGAGCAGAGGGGGCGCAGAGGCCAGACGGGGCCCCGCGAGCGCGGAGCCCGCGGGGATCGGGTTCTTAGGGCTGCTCGGTCTCGGCGCCGCTGCAGTTGCGCAGGGTGTTGGAGCCGTCGGCGCAGGGGCCCGCGTTGCAAGCCCCGGGGCAGGTCGAGCACGAGTACTGGGAGGCACGCGCGCAGTACGTCCCGAACACCGGGTCGGTGAAGCCGCCCGACATGGGGCACTGCCAGTTGTCCATGCCCGAGTACGCCATCGGCTCGGTGGTGCAGACCGTGGCGGCGAGCTTCCAGGCGCGGCACGCAGCGGAGTCGCCCGTGTTGAAGGGGTAGGTCCCGCCGAGGTTGGTCATCGCCGTCATGTTGTACCCAGTGGTGAGGCAGCCCGGGAGCGGCGACATCCACCCGTGATAGAGCGGCGGCATCGAGCCGCAGGTGCCGCGCACGCAGAACATCCCCGCGGCGCAGCTTCGCCCGCAGGCGCCGCAGTTCATCCCGTCGGACTGCGTGTTGACGCACGCGTCGCCGCAGTTGCTCTGACCCATCGGGCACGCGCACGCGCCCGCCGTGCAGGGCAGCATCCCGCGGCACGCGGTGCCGCAGACGCCGCAGTTGGTGCGATCGGTCTGCGTGTTCACGCAGGCGGCGCCGCAGTAGGTCTGCCCGGTGGCGCAGCCGCAGCGGCCGGCGATGCACGACTGCCCCGACGGGCACACGGTGCCGCAGGCGCCGCAGTTGTTACGGTCGGTGGTCACCGTGACGCAGGCGGCGTCGCAGCGCCGCTGGGTCGAGGTGCAGGCCGCCGAGCAGACGCCGCCGGCGCAGATGCGGTCGCCCGCGCAGGCACGGCCGCACATCCCGCAGTTGAGGTTGTCGGTGCGCGGGTCGACGCACACCATCGAGCAGACCTCGCTCGGCGCGGCGCACACCGACGCGTCGGTGCCGACGAGCGGACGGCACAGCCCGGCGCGGCAAGCGAAGCCGGCGGCGCAGCGGACGCCGCACGCGCCGCAGTTGGCCGGGTCGCTCTGCACGTTGGCGCAGCGGCCCGAGCAGTCGCGCTGGGTGGCCGTGCAGGCCCCCGCGCAGGCGCCCCCGGTGCACACCTGGCCCGCGGCGCAGGCGGTGCCGCACGCGCCGCAGTTCAGCACGTCGCTGGTCGTGTCGACGCAGAGGTCACCGCAACGAACGCTGCCGGTAGGGCACACCGGCTGACACGCCCCGAGCAGGCAGAGCTGCCCCGTGGGGCAGGCGTTGCCGCACATCCCGCAGTGCAGGCGATCGTTGGAGAGGTTGACGCACGTGGCGCCGCAGGAGGTACGGCCCGTCGGGCAATCGACGCCGCAGACGCCCATGCGGCACGACGCCGGGGTGGGGCACACGTTGCCGCAGGCACCGCAGTTGGTGGTGTCGTTGGCCGTGTCGGTGCAGGTGCCCGTGCCGGGCCCCGAGGCCCCGCAGACCATGAAGCCCGTCGGGCAGCCGACCGGGGCGCACGCGCCCGCAGTGCAGCGCTGGCCCGACGGGCACGCGTTGCCGCACGTGCCGCAGTGGGCGTTGCTCGTCGCGAGGTCGACGCAGGCGTTGCCGCACATCATCTGCGAGGCGGGGCACATGAGCGCGCACGCACCGCTGGTGCAGACCTGGCCCTGGGGGCAGCGGTTGCCGCAGGCCCCGCAGTTGCGCTCATCCGTGGCGGTGTCGGTGCAGGCCTGGCCCGTCACCCGCTCGCCCGCGTCGGACCCGGCGCCCGGCTGGGAGACGACCTCGCAGCGCGCATACATGGGCCCGCAGGTCTGCCCGCACTCGCCCTCCGAGCAGACGAGGCCTGCGCCGCACGCCCGGTCGCAGGTGCCGCAGTGGGCGCGGTCGGTGTTGAGGTTGACGCAGCGCTGGCCGCAGCGGGTCTGGCCCGCCGGGCAGGCGCCGAGGCAGCGGCCGCTCACACACATCTGGTCGCTCGCGCAGGCGAAGCCGCAGGTGCCGCAGTTGGCCAGGTCGGCGCTGAGGTCGAGGCACTGGCTGCGGCAGGGCGACAGCGGCTCGGCGCACACGGGTCCGCCGCCCATATCGGTGGTGGCCGCGTCGGAGGGCGGGATGAAGCGGGTCTCGGTGTCTCCGCACCCGACGGCGAGCGCCAGGAGGAGCAGCGCCGCCAGGGCGCGCGGAACGAACAGGAGGCCTTGGGTTCGCATGAGGGTGTTCATCGTTTGCACGAGTTCTTACGGGGACGGCGTGTAGCGGACGGTGCTGTTGGCGCTCGGGACGCAGCTGTACGTGCTCTCGGTCGGGCAGCCCGACACGCCCGCGGTGCCGCCGGGGCCCTCGATGCCGACGGTGCCCGCGCTGGGGACGTCGAAGCTCCGGTAGATCAGCTCGATGACGCCGGTGCCCTCGTGGAAGACGGCCTCGGCCGTGAAGGTCTCCATGCCGCCCAGCAGTCGGGTGTTCTGCCACTCGACCACCCAGCGGCGGTTCGGGGCGGTGCCCACGGTCGCCAGGCAGACGCCCGGGTCGGCGGTGGCCAGGTCGCGCCAGAACACCGCGACCACGCTGTTGGGCGTGGAGGTCGACGGGATGGTGCCGCCCAGCGAGGTGTTGGCCACGCCGTCCATGCCCAGCCAGCCGTTGGAGGTCACGTTGATCATCGCCCCCGCCGCGAGCTCGGTGCCCCAGTACCGGACGGGGAAGGGCAGCATCGCCCGCACCGACTGGTCATCGACCAGCGGCAGGACGGTCTGCGCCCCGCTGGCGGCGCAGGCGTCGATGAAGCCCGTGGCGTTGGCGATGAGCTCGCGGCCGTAGCCCGGCGCGCAGGCCCCGGCGACGCACACCCGGCCCGCAGTACACGCGTTGCCGCAGGCGCCGCAGTTGGCCCGGTCGGACTGCACGCTGATGCACGCGCCCGCACAGCGCCGCTGCGAGGCGAGGCAGAGCGCCGAGCAGATGCCCGCGACGCAGGCCTGGTTGGCCGGGCACCCGCGGCCGCAGAGGCCGCAGTGGACGTTGTCGCTGCGCACGTCGGTGCACGCCGCGCCGCAGCGGACGCTCGGGCTGGGGCAGCCCGGGTCCGTCGCCTGGGCCGCGGTGCACACCCCGGCGACGCAGGCCTGGCCCGCGGCGCACGCCGTGCCGCACGCGCCGCAGTTGGTCGGATCGGTGTCGGTGGACGAGCACATCGCGCCGCAGAGGGTCTGGCCCGTCGCGCAGGTGGGCACGCAGGCGCCGGCCATGCACACCTGGATGGCCGGGCACGCCG
>CAIOSS010000046.1 GCA_903860995.1 uncultured delta proteobacterium
GCCGCCGGGCGCCCGGTGGTGGCGCACCTCGTGGGCGTGGCCGACGGGCTCCCGGCGGTGCCCGGCGTGAGCTGGGCGACGTCCATCGCCGACGCGGCGCGGCGGGCGTGCGAGCTCAGCGGGGTGACCGCCCCGCCGTGGGAGACCGCCGCCCTGGTGCGCCCCGACTACGCGCCCGCGCAGCGCTGGCTCCGCGGGCTGTACGTGGGCGGTACGCTCTGCGCCGAGGCCGTGGCGCGCTGCCGCGGGCTCGCGCCGCTGTCGTCCAACCTGGGGCTCGACGGGGTGACGCACAGCGCGCGCTTCCGCATGCCGGGGCACCACCTGCTCGACCTCGGCGACGAGGGGTACACCCGCGGGCGGACGCACCCGGTGCTCGACGCCTCGCTGCGGGTCGACGCGATGTACAACGCGGCCAACGACGAGGCCGTGGCGGTGCTGCTCTTCGACGTGGTGGCGGGCCCGGAGACGGAGCCCGTGGAGGCCCTGCGGGCGGCGCTGACGGCGGTGCGCGAGCGCTCGCGGGCGCGCGGCGGCGAGATCGCGATGGTGGCGGCGGTGGCGGGCACCGACGACGACCCGCAGCGGCGCTGCGCGGTGGTGGCGGCGCTCGAGGCGCTGGGGGTGACCGTGATGCCCGACCACGTGACGGCGGTGGAGGCGGCGCTGGCGCTGCTGCCAGGAGGCGAAGAGGGGCGATGAGACGCGACGACGAGTACGAGCAGGACGTGTACGGGACCTTCGGCGTGCGCGCCGGGGTGGTGGTGCTGGGCCTGGAGGTGCTCGCGGAGTCGCCTCGCGCGGCGGGCGTCCCGGTGGTGGTGGTGGCGTGGGAGCCGCCGGCGGGCGGCGACGAGCGGCTGGCCCGCATCGTCGCGGGGCTGCTGTGACGCGCCCGCGGGTGCGCACGGGCCTGGAGGCCCTGGTCGGGGACGAGGCCCGGCGGGTGCGGGGCCGCGCGGTGGGGCTGCTGGCCCACCCGGCGAGCGTGACCCCGGAGCTGTGGCACGCCCGCGAGGTGCTGGCGGGCGCGGGGGCGTCGGTGCGCGCCCTCTTCGGCCCGGAGCACGGGGTGGGCGGCGAGGCGCAGGACATGGAGGGCGTCGCCGACGGGGGAGGGCCCGTCCGCACGTACTCGCTCTACGGCGCGGAGTACGCGTCGCTGAGCCCGCAGCCGGCGTGGCTCGACGGGCTCGACGCGGTGGTGATCGACCTCCAGGACGTCGGCTCGCGGTACTACACCTTCGTCTGGACGGCGCTCTTGATGGCGCGGGCGTGCGCGGCGCGGGGCCTCGAGGTGCTGGTGTGCGACCGGCCCAACCCCCTCGGGGGGGCGGTGATCGAGGGCGCGCCGCAGCGGCCCGAGCTGCGCTCCTTCGTGGGCCTGGAGGCGTGCCCGGTGCGGCACGGGCTGACGCTCGGCGAGGTGCTCTCGTGGCGGGCGGGGGTGGAGTCGCTCACCAACGTGACGGTCATCCCGATGGAGGGGTGGGCGCGCGAGATGCGCTGGGAGGACACCGGGCTGCCGTGGGTGCTGCCATCGCCCAACATGCCGACGCCCGACACCGCGACGGTGTACCCGGGCGGGTGTCTCCTGGAGGGCACCAACCTCTCCGAGGGCCGTGGGACGACGCGGCCCTTCGAGGTGTTCGGGGCGCCGTGGGTCGACGCCGCGGCGCTGGCGTCGGCGCTGGAGTCCGACGGGGGCGGCGGGGTGCGGGCGAGGGCGATGAGCTTCCGGCCGATGTTCCAGAAGCACGCCGGGGTGACCTGCGAGGGGGTGCAGGTGCACGTCACCGACGCGCGGGCCTTCGCGCCGTACCGGGCCTACCTCGCGGCGCTGCGGGCGTGCCGGCGCTTCGAGGGCTTCCGCTGGCGCACCGAGCGCTACGAGTTCGTCGACGACGTGCCGGCGCTCGACCTGCTCACCGGCGACGGGGCCGTGCGCGAAGGGCTCGACGCGGGCGCGACCGTGGACGATCTGCTCGCCATCGGGAGCGAGCGGATGGACGCCTGGCGAGAGGGCGAGCGAGCGCGCTGGCTCTACCCGGGGTCCGACGGGCGTTGACCCTCGACGACGGGGCTCCGCAGGACGAACTATAGGGGTCCACCGACCGCCCCGGGCGCTCGACCTCTCCCTCCCCCCCCCCCACCGGGGCGCCCGATCGAAGGAAGTGCATTGATGGACGACGATCAGCGATCAGCCCCTCCGACCAGGGAGTTCGCGGAGGCCCTGAGCGGCGGCGCGGCGGGCGAGCGTGCGGGCCTCCTCGGGCTCGGCCGGAAGGACCCGCGGTCCCTCATCGCCGTCCGTCACTTCGCCGGGCCCGACTCCTTCGTGGGTCAGCTCGACGGGCTGCGCATCGCCCACCTCACCGACATCCACGTCGGGCGCGTCACCCCCATGGCCATCCAGAACGCCGCGGTCGCGCTCACCAATGAGGCCAATCCCGACCTCGTGGTCATCACCGGCGACTTCGTATGTCATAGCCAGAAGTACCTCGATCAGCTGGAGGCCCTGGTGCGCGGCTTCAAGGCCCCGGTCATCGGGGTGCTGGGCAACCACGATTACTGGTCGGGCGCCGCGGAGGTGCGGGCGGCGCTCAAGCGCGGCGGCGTGGAGGTGCTCGACAACGCGCACACCACCGTCACCCTGCGTCACCAGCGGCTCCAGGTGCTCGGCCTCGACGACGCGTACACGGGCCACGCCGACCGCGCGCGCGCCCTCAAAGGGCTCGACTCCGCCCTCCCCACGCTGGGCCTCTCGCACATCGCCGAGGAGGCCGACCGGCTCTGGCCCCACGGCGTCGGGCTGGTGCTGTCGGGTCACACCCACGCCGGTCAGGTGACCCTGGCGCGGCTGCACGAGCTCGCCATCGGTCACCTCGCGGGGCACCGGTACGTGCATGGGCTCTATGGCACCCGGCGCAAAGGCGTCGCGCCCGGCGGGGCCGTCTATGTGGGCGCGGGCATCGGCGCGTCGGTGATCCCCCTCCGGCTGGGCGAGCGGGGGCGTCGCGAGGTCGCCATCTTCGAGCTCGGCATGGCGCTCGGGACGCTCGACGAGCACCACGGCGAGCAGGCTCCCTTGAAGGGGCGGGCGCCCGCCCCCGAGCTGGTGGCGAAGCGCAACGCCGCCGTGCACAAGAAGCAGGCGAAGCGCGCGAAACAGTGACCGCCCGGCGAGACATCCAATCAGCGCCGCCGGCGCCTTGAGTGCGAGTCGGCCGGGCAGAGCTCCGGGCTATCACTGGACACCTGCTCCCGATCGACGATTGGCGACATTGAACTAACTACTTCCACTCAAACACCATATGCGGTAGGGCTGCTTCCGTCGCCGCACGGGTACAGGCACGAGTTCGCGTGCCTCTCGGCTGAAACCTCCCCCCCTTCTGGGTTCGTGAAAGAGTCGCCATGTCTACCTCCCTGCAAGCCATGCTTTCCCAGGTCTCTGAAGAGTTCGCTCAGCGCGTGTTCGAGGTCATTCGCACCGCTTTCATCGACGAACTCAGCAACGTCAACCTCTCCGGGGGCGCCGCCCCTGCGCCGCGCGCCCGCGCCGCCGCCCCGAAGTCGGAGGCCGCCGTGAAGGCGCCCAAGGGGAAGCTCGCCCCGAAGGCCGCCCCGAAGGCCGCCCCGAAGCCCGTCCGCCTCGAGCGGCGCTCATCGGAGAGCATCGCAAGGGCCCTCGAAGGCATCGCGGCGCTGCTCTCCGAGCAGCCTGGCATCGGCAGCGAGCAGATCCAGAAGACCCTCGGCCTCGCGCGCAACGAGATCGCCCGCCCCATCGCCATCGGCATCTCGAGTGGCGTGCTGCGCAAGACGGGCGCCAAGCGGGCGACCAAGTACTTCGTCGGCAACGGGGCGAAGAAGCCCGCGAAGGCTGCCAAGGCAGCGAAGGCCGTGAAGGCCACGAAGGCCGTGAAGGCCACGAAGGCCACGAAGAAGCCCACGAAGAAGCCCGCGAAGAAGCCCGCGAACAAGCCCGCGAACAAGCCCGAGCCCGCCGTCGAGCCCGCCGCCGAAGCGACCTGAGCCCATCCTGAGGCCCTGATGGGGATACGGGCGTCGGGGGGACGCTCGCCTAGGGATGTCGGCTCAGGATCGGGAACGACGCGATCAATCCATCAATGATGAACTGCGCCGCCACCGCGGCGAGTATCAGCCCCATCACCCGGGCGATGACGTTCATCCCAGTCAGCCCGAGCACCTGCGCGATGCGCGACGCGCTGCGCAGCACCAGCCAGGTGAGCAGCGCCACCGCGGCGATCGCCGCCACGAGCGCGCCCTTCTCTGGAAACGAGTGCGCCCGGGCGGAGAGCACCATCACCGACGCGATGGCGCCGGGGCCGGACAGCAGCGGAATGCCAACGGGCATGAGCCCGACGTCCTCGCGGGAGGTGGCGTCGGCGTTCTCCTCGGGGGTGCTCTTCGTGGGGGAGACCTGGGCGTTCATCATGTCGAAGGCCACCGCGAAGAGCAGCAGCCCTCCGGCGATCTTGAAGGCGCCGATGGAGATGCCGAAGAACTGGAAGAGCACCTGACCCGAGAGGGCGAACACCAGCAGCACCGAGAGGGTGGTGACGGCGGCGCGCAGGGCGGTGCGGCGGCGGTGGAGGTGGCTCTCCTGCCCGGTGAGGGCGAGGTAGACCGGCAGCGCCGCGAAGGGGTCGACGATCGCGAAGAGCGACGTGAAGGCGGTGAGAGCGAAGGAGAGGGCGGGTGGCATCACGGGGTGGCGGAGGCGGAGGTATCCATCGCGTGCCCCCGCCCGGTCAACGGCAGGATCGGATACGGGCCGATCGCCTGCGCCGTGGTGGTGACCAACCTCCCGCCGCCCGCGCATGGCCCCGCACGGCCAGGTGTGGGTCCCCGGGAGCTGGGTCTGGAACAACAACCAGTGCGCCTGGAACGCTGGTCACCTCGAGGCGCCCCCGCGCCCTCGCTCCCGTTGGATCCCCGCGCAGGTGGTCCGCCGTGGCCGCGACTGGCAGATGAGCCCCGGCCGCTGGCGCTGATCGCGCTGCGCTGACGGCCCCTCCGCGGCGCTCCGGGTGACTCCGGGCGCCGCTGGGGCCTTCGGATCACTCCACCGTGACGGTCTTGGCGAGGTTGCGGGGCTGGTCGACGTCGGTGCCGCGCAGGTCGGCGACGTAGTACGAGAGCAGCTGCAACGGCACGATGGTCAGCAACGGCGTGAGCGCCTCGACCGTCGCGGGCACCTTGATGGTGTAGGTCGCAAGGTCCTTCGCCACGCTCTCGTCGTCGACGATGGCGATGACGTTGCCGTCGCGGGCGCGCACCTCCTGCACGTTGGAGAGCATCTTCTCCAGGGTGCTGTCGCTCGGCAGCA
>CAIOSS010000047.1 GCA_903860995.1 uncultured delta proteobacterium
ATCCACCGCGACCCGATGATGGTGGCGGGGCCCAACGGGTTCGCCGACGAGGTGCTCGCCGCGGCGGGCGCGCGCAACGCGGCGGTCAACACCGGCCGCTTCGCGATGGTGGGCCCGGAGACGGTGCTGCGGTGGGCGCCCGACGCGCTCATCGACCTCACGCCTGGCGCAGGGCAGGGCATCGAGGCGCTCATCCCGGGGCTGGTGACGCGGCGGGTGATCGCGCTGAGCCCCGACGGCATGCTGCGCCCCGGAGCCCGCGCGGGCGAGGCGGCGGGGCGCCTCTACGACGCCCTGCACCCGCGGTGATCAAGTACCTCGGCTCCAAGCGGCGGCTCATCCCATCGATCGTGGGCGCGGTGGAGTCGCTGCCCGGGGCGCGCACGGTGCTCGACCTCTTCGCGGGCACCTCGCGGGTGGGCCTCGCGCTGAAGACCGCGGGCTACCGGGTGGTGGCCAACGACCACAACGCCTACGCCGCCGCGCTGGCCCGCTGCTACGTGCAGGCCGACCGCGAGCGGGTGCTGGCCGACGCGGAGTCCCTGGTCGCGGAGTTCAACGCGGTGCGCGGCTCGCCCGGGTACTTCACGGAGACCTACTGCGAGCGCAGCCGGTTCTTCCAGCCGAAGAACGGCGAGCGGGTGGACGCCATCCGCGAGGCCATCGCGCGGAAGGGCCTCGGGCCCGAGCTGGAGGCCGTGCTGCTCACCTCGCTGATGGAGGCCGCCGACCGGGTGGACTCCACCACCGGGCTCCAGATGGCGTACCTCAAGAACTGGGCGCCGCGCTCGCACAACGACCTGGCGCTGCGGGTGCCGGAGCTCGTGCCGCGGTCGGCGCACGGGCCGGGCGAGGCGTGGCAGCTGGACGCCCTCGATGCGGCGGGGCGCGAGGCCGACGTGGCCTACCTCGACCCGCCGTACAACCAGCACAAGTACCTCGGCAACTACCACGTGTGGGAGTCGCTGGTGCTCTGGGACAAGCCTGCGGTGTACGGCACGGCGTGCAAGCGCGTCGACTGCCGCACGCGCTCGAGCGACTTCAACTCGCGGCCGCGCTTCGCCGAGGCCATGCGCGCGGTGGTGGCGCGCGTGCGGGCGCGGTGGCTGGTGGTGTCCTTCAGCGACGAGGGCTACATCACCCGCGAGGCGATGGAGGCGCTGCTCGCGACCCGCGGCGCGGTGCGGGTGATCTCCCATGACTACAAGCGCTACGTCGGCGCGCAGATCGGGATCTACAACCCCGCGGGGGAGAAGGTCGGGCGGGTGGGGCACCTGCGCAACCGGGAGTTTCTCTTCGTGGTGGGCGAGTGATTACGTAGCGCTGTAATCGGCCGCCGGGGCGCGGGCGCTCCCGCGGGCGAAGGCCCAGGTGCCGGCGGAGAGCGCGCACCAGCCGAAGGTGGCCCACGCCACCAGCGAGCCCGCGGCGTCGCGCGCCGCCCACGGCAGCCGCGACCCCAGCACCGCGAGGACCATGTACGCCGCGAGCGCCAGCGTGGCGGCCGGGAGCGCGACGGTCCACGCCACGCGGGTGAGCCGCTCGGCGCGGGGCCGCCGGGACCACCGCCGCACCCGGCGCGCGGCGGCGTGCAGGCCCCAGGCCTTGGCGAGCACCACGCCCACGCCGAGCATCTGGAGCCCGACGGAGGAGGCCTGCACCCCGGCGCCCACCGCGGGCAGGCGCCAGGCCCCGGCCAGGAGGAGCACCACCAGCACGCCGCGGGAGAAGGTGAGCAGGCGCTCGGCGAGGTGGAGGGGGAGGGAGGGGCGCTCGCCCGACTCGAAGCCCGCGAACATCCACGCGACGGCGTAGGCGCCGAGGCTGAGGTGGAGCGGGTCGAGGAAGAGGTTCCACTGCCAGGGGAGGGCGCCCTGGGCGGCCGCGACCCCCTGGAACCCCAGGGTGCCCGCGGCGGCGACGGCGGCCCCGGCGCCCACCACGAGGGGCAGGCCCCGGGCCATCTCGCGGGCGGCGACGCCGGCCTTGGCGCGCAGCCCGACGCGGCGGGTGGTGGCGAGCGCGGCGCCGAGCACCACGAGGGCGAGGGTGGTGGCGAGCACGTCGGGGTCGAAGGCGAAGAGCCCGCTCCCGAAGGGGACGGCGAGGGCCGTGGTGGCGAGCGCGAGCCACCCGAGGCGGTGCCGCGCGGCGGACCAGGGCGCGTCCACAAGAGGCTCCGGGCGGCCGTCGCGGAGCATCCCGATGGCGCGCGCCCCGCGGCGCAGCACCGGCGGCACGCTGGCCCCGGCGGACCACACGAGCGCGGCGGCGAGGAGCACCATCACGGCCGCGAGCACGACGTCCCAGGAGATGCGCGGGTCGAGGTGGCCCACGCGGAGGGCGCGGTCCTCGACGGCGTCGCCGCGGCGGAGGGTGAGCACGGCCTGGTCGCGCGCCGGGGCCGGGCGGAAGTCGTCCACGGCGGTGAGGCTCACGCCGTCGAGGCGCAGCAGCACGTCGCCGTCGGCCACGCCGGCCTCGTCGGCGGCGCTGCCGGGCTCGACGCGCTCGACCTGCAACCCCCCTTCGGGCGGGAGCGCGGGCGCGAGGTGCACGCCGACGCCCGCGAGGGCGCGCTCGGCGCGGGAGAGCGCGGTGCGGGTGACGTCGAGGCCGCGGCCCTGGGTGAGGTGCAGGTCGACGATGGGACCGCGGAGGGAGCGGGCGGAGGAGAGCACGGACCCTTGGAGGGTCTCGACCTGCACCGAGACGCCGGCGCGGTCGCCGAGGAAGGAGAGCGTGGCGTGCGAGGCGAGCGGGTCGGCGGCGGACTCGCCGGCGCAGCGCGAGAGCGAGCGCACGAGGGACTCCGTGAGAGAGAACTCCAGCCGCGCCGCGCCGTCGATGCGGAGGGTGTGCGCGGCGACCTCGCCGTACGCGGCCTCCCGGGCCTGGCCGGTGAGGGCGTCGGTGACGGTGGCCCCCTCCGGGGGGTCGGTGATGACCGCGGAGACGACCGACTCGCAGCGGGCGAGGCCGGGGCGGGCGAGCTGCGCGGCGAGGCGCACGCGGATGCGCCGGATGTCCGCCGCGGGGGGCAGTCCGTTGGTGTGGAGCGTGAGGCGGTCGCCGGGCTCGACCTGCCGCGGCGTGAGCTCGGTGAGCGTGAGCACCTCGTGGGTGGGCTGGGTCTCACAGCCCGCGAGGGCGCTGACGAAGGGGAACAGCAGCGACCATGACGCGCGTCTCACAGGGGCTCGCAATGCCCGCTCGGGGCCGCGGGGGACAACTTTCCGGCAGCGGTGGCGACGGCCCCCTGCGGCTATATCGCGTTGTTGGGGAAGGAGCGCCCGGTGCCCCAGATGATCCGGACGGCGCCGTTGCCGCCGGGGCCCGCCGCCGCCGCCGCCGCCGCCGCCGCCGCCACCGACCACCACCACGCTCACCGAGGTGACGCCCGCCGGGACGACGAAGGTCCCCGAGGCGGTGAGCGTCATCGAGCCGCTCGGAGCCACGGCCGAGCACGCGCCCGCGACGCAGCTCTGTCCGGCCGCGCACGCCGTCGTGCAGCTGCCGCAGGTCGCGGTCGCGGTGAGCGAAGCCTCGCAGCCGTCCGCCGCCGTCGCGTTGCAGTCGCCGTAGACCGCGTTGCACGCGAACCCGCACACGCCCATGCCCGCGCACGCAGGCGAGCGGCGCGGCGCGGTCGCCGGGGAGGTTGCACTGCACGCACAGCGCGGTGGCAGTCTCACAGACGCGACCCGTCGCCGAGCACTCACGGTCGGAGGTGCAGCTCGTGGCCATCTGGGAACCGTCCGGGGCGACGACCGCGTCGACGGCGGACGGCGGCCGATCGCTCGATGCGCCGAGGTTGTTGGACGGGAGGTTCAGCCCGCTCGGTGATCAGGCGGCCAGCAGCAGCGCGAACGAGATTCCTCAGCAACGCAACACGGTCATCCGGTCCCCCGGGTGGTGATCGCCGCGACGCGATCAGAGACTTTTGCCGCTGCGCAGGACGACAGGCCGACGATCGGCTAGTACCGGCTCGCAGGGGATGTGACGGGTTGAGCAGGGCACCCGCCCACGCCCGCAATCACCGGCCTCGCCCTCCGAGGGGAGCACCCGGCCAGGCCCTCCCAACGCGCCCAACCCGGGGCCGAACACGCCGACGATTCCCCGAAGGAAATGAGACCAGAGGACAGGGCTGTCGCCCCGGGTTGGGCGCGCTGGGAGGACCTGGCCGGGTGCTCCCCTCGGAGGGCGAGGTCGGTGATTGCGGGCGTGGGCGGGTGCTCCCCTCGGAGGGCGAGGCCGGTGATCGCGGGCGTGGGCGGGCGC
>CAIOSS010000048.1 GCA_903860995.1 uncultured delta proteobacterium
CGAGGGCAAGGCCGCCGACCCGCCGGGGCGCGGGGGCTACGTCTTCGGGCTCGGCGATGCCTCGACCTATCCCCCCGTCGCGGCGTCGACTGCGACCACCACCGACGTCGGAGGGGTGTCGCGCGCGGAGATCACCCTACGCTCGGCGTACCCGCAGCGGGAGCGCCTTCGCGTGGAGGCGAGGGTGCGGGACGCCACGGGCGGCGAGACGAGCGCCGCGCGAACCGCCACGCTCCTGCCGGGTGAGCTCGAGGTCGGGCTCCGTGCGTTGCCTCCCTGGGTGCCGCTCAACACGGCGGTCGACCCGGCGGCGCTCGTGGTTCGCGCGGACGGCAGCGCGGCGCCGGGGACGGCGGTACGGGTGACCATCCACCGGGAGGGCTGGCGCGCCTGGTGGGAGCGCGGGGAAGCCGACGTGTCCCACGCCGAGGCCGGGAACTTCGTGGCAAGGCGGGCGCAGCAGCGCACCGAGGAGCACTCCTGCGCGCTTCGCTCCGGCGTCGAGGCGGTGCCCTGCTCCTGGCGGCCCTCGCAGCCGGGCGCGTTCATCATCGCAGCGGAGGTGCGCGACGCGCGCGGCCGGGCGAGCGTCGCGACGCAGCGTGTCTACGTGGCGGGCCCCGGGCACCAGCCCGACCGGGATCCGCCGGGGGCAGGGGTCACGCTGACACCACAGCAGGCGCAGCTCCGCGCGGGGGAGACCGCGCGCATCGCGGTCGAGTGCCCGTGGCCCGAGGCCGAAGCGCTCGTCACGGTCTCGCGCGGCGGACCGGTATCCACGCGGCGGGCGCGGCTCGTCGCAGGGGGCAACGTGCTGGAGGTTCCGACGACGGCGGCGATGGCGCCCAATGCGTTCGTGACCGTCACGCTGTTGCGGCCGCGCACCGGCACCCCGCGCCCCATCGGAGAGCTCGACCTCGATGCGCCGGACCTGCGCTGGGGCGCGACCGAGCTGAGCGTACAGCCCGAGGTCGAGCAGCTCCGCGTCGAGTGGTCACCGCCGACGACCCTGCAGGCCTCGGCGGCGAGCTCGAACACGGTGCTGCGGGTTTACGACGGTGCCGGTCGCCCGGTGCGCGCCGAGGTCACCGTGTATGCCGTCGAGGAAGGGACGCTGCGCCTCTCGGCGTACGAGACGCCCTCCCCGATGCGGGCGCTCTTCCAGCGCGAGGGGCCGCAGTTCGCGCTGGAGGATGTTCGCCGATCGCTCCTGAGCCGCATCGCTCCGCTGGCGCTGCCGGGGGCCAGCGGCGACGGTGACGAGAGTGAGGCGATGCTCCGGGACGACCGCGAGCGCTTCGACCCGACCCCGGTATGGCTGCCGCGCCTCATGACGAACGCGAACGGTGAGGCCCAGGTCCGCATGGCGTTTCCCGATCGCGCGGCGGGCTATCGGCTCTTCGCCGTCGCGATCGACGGCGGAGGGCGTGCGGGTTCGTTCACCCGCGAGATCGCCGTGCGAAAGCCTGTCGTCCTCGAGGCGCTGATGCCCCGCGCGGTGTTCGCCGGGGACCGCTTCGAGGCGACGGCGGTCCTGCACAACACCACCGCGGAGCCCGTGACGGTGGCGCTCGATGTCCGGCGCGACGGGCGGTCGTTGGTGGCCCGCGGGGTCGCCGTGGAGCCAGGCGCCGAGGTGAGGGTCGCGGTGCCGGTCGA
>CAIOSS010000049.1 GCA_903860995.1 uncultured delta proteobacterium
CAGCCACGACCGCAGCGCGGCGGCGCTCACGTCGGCTCCGCGAGCGCGCCCCACCACGCCTCGGGGCTCTGCCACGCCACGGCTTCGAGCCGGTGCGAGGAGAGCGGCGCGAGCCGACGCCACGCGCTCGCACGCACGCCCGCCTCGCGATCGAGCGTGGCCAGCGCTACCCCGAGGGGATCGTTCGGGACCGTACGAAGTAGCGCGGCCACGGAGGAGAGGTCGTCGCGGCGCTCGAGCCAGGCAACGGCCTCGTCGGGGTCGGGGCCGAGGTCGTCGTCGAGGAGCGCGTCGAGCGCGTCGGTGAGGACGTCGCACTCGACGCGAGCGAGTTGTTCCACCACCGCGCGGTGGGCTGCTGGGAGGGCGTCGAACCAGCGGCGTGCCCGAGCCCACGGGTGATCGTCTGCCCGGAGGCGGGCCATCGCCGCGGAGGCGGGCGTGGTGGTTCCGCGGGGTGACCATAGGCGCCCGAGCGTGCCGACGGCGGCGCAGACTCCGTAGGCCCCGCGCGGCGGGACGGCGCGCAGCGGGTCAGTCAGCCACGAGGGAGCGTCGAAGCCACCGAGGAGTTCGTCGGGGTCTGGTGCGCTGAAGGTCGGAGCGAGGACGGGAGTCCACTCGGCGAGACCGCGCATCTCGGCGGACGCGTGACGGATGAACTCGTAGCCGACGACCGACTCGCGATCGAAGCACAGGACGCCGTCGCCGAGCGCCCCGTGGATCCGCACCTTCATGGGATGCACCGACGCATCGACGGCGACGCGTTCGTCGTCGAGCGGACGCAGGTCGGCCGTCGCGGTGAGCGCGAGCCCGGAGCGTGCGAGGAGGTACATCCCGCCGCCGCGGTCGGACCGTGCGAGGCCCGCCTCCGGGGCGCCGATGCGCACCGCGAGGTCATGGAAGAAGTCGATCGGCGTGACCGAGTGAAACACCGCGGAGAGGTCGTCGGGCTTGGCCGGAGCGCTCGCCAGGCCGTGCCCCGCGCCGTCGTCGGGACGCACGGCCTCGCCCGCGCGGTGCAACTCGGCGTCCGGTGGGAGCCCGAGGGCGATGAGGTCTTCGGGTGTGAGGGAGGTCGTCACGGGTGTAGCTCCTGCGGTCGCAGCGTCGGATCAGGCGTTCGGTCACCACATCCCGGTGACACCCGATGCAGCGGGTATCTGACAGGGTTCATCCGCTCACCGTCGCTTCAGTTCGCGGACCATCCGATCGACGCGCGCTTGCTCCTCGGGGGAGATCACGCCGCGTTGGGCGAGCTCGAGCGCGGTCGCGAGCATGGCCTCACGAAAGCGCTGGTGTTGCTTCATCACGCGGTCGGCGGCGCGCTTCAGGTCGTCGCGCGAGGCGCCCGGGTCGAGTGCTTCGTCGCGCGCGATGAGGTCGTCGACGGTGATGTCGTCGAAGAACAGCTCCTCGACCTGTCGCCACGCCACGCGGCGAGCCCCCCGATTCGGCGGGGGCGTGCGCTCGATCGCCGCCTCGGCCACCCGTGCGAAGAGCTCGGCACCGCGTCGCGCCGAACGTTCACGATCGAGCGCTTCGTCGACGGTCGACGGCACCGCGGCGCCTGCGACGGCGTCGTCGTCGAGGGTCGGCGCCCGCTTCGCCTTGCGGCCTTGGGTGAACCAGCCGTTGCGCACCATCGTCGAGATGTACCCCGACACCTCGTCGTCGCTCTCGCCGGTGATGCCGAGATCCCCGCGCAGTGCCTTCTCGGCGAACTTGTAGAGCACCTCCTGGGCGACGTCGTCGCGGTCCTGCGCGGAGCGGACGACGCGGTCGACGCGCTGGCGCACGAGGGCTTCGAGCGCCTTCCAGGTCGCGGGCGTGGCGTCGCCGCGCTGGAGCTCGCGCACGATGGCGAGCGGCGTCATCGCACGCCTCCCGCGCCGAGCATCGCGGCCACCTCGCACCAGCGCTGCGCCTGGTCGCTTCGCCAGCCGGGAGGGGTGTCCGGGGGCGACGTATCTCCGTCGTGCCCGAAGGCCTGCGCGATGGTGTGTCGGGCTGGTCCGTTCGCGGCAATGGTCGGGCGGGGACCCAGCGTCGGACACGACCGCGCGGCCGCCTCGAAGGGCAGCCGGGTGTCGGCCGTGAGCACGTGATGCAGCTCGCTCCAGGGCGCGTTGCGGGCGAGGTGGCGACGCACGCGGTTGGCCACGAAGTCGGCGAGCACCACGCCCGGCGGGGCGACCTCGTCGTAGGGCATCGTCATGGTCGAGACGAGTCGCACCCACGGGTCCGTCGGGGTGGCGGGCGCGTCCAGCGGGAAGCGCTCCGCGAGGCGGACGCAGGCGTCGAGGTCCTGCGGACGGAGTCGCCGTGAACCCAGCACGGGGTCGAAGACGTTGCGCTCGGCCGCGAAGAGGCGGACCGTGTGGCGTTCCGCGGGGCGCGCACGAAGCAGCGCGAAGACGCGCTCGAACAGCGGAACCAGCAGCGCGAGGTAGCGGTCGCTCTGGTCAGCGGGCGACGGGGCGGAGAGCCCGTCGTCGCTCGCGGCGACGGCGACGCAACGATCAGGACCGAACCGTCGGAGCAGCTCGCCGGCGACGTCCTGGTAGCGGCGCTCGACGTCGCGCGCGAGCTCACGGAGGGCATCGGCGGTCGGACGGTGATGGCGATCGAGCCACCGCGCGGCCCGGGCGAGCGCGCCGTGCTTCGGGCGTCGTCGCTGATCCAGGAACTCGAACATCTCGGATAGATCGGGGGCGGCGCGGGCCTGCGCACAGAGCGCCGCGGCGTGTTCGATCGTGCGCGCTGCCGGGTGGGCCGCGCGGGCCTCGGGCGAGGCGAGCACCCAGGCGGCGACCCACCATGCTGGGAGGCGCAGGTCGGTCGCGTGCGGCGGGTACCAGGCGATCGGGTCGATGCGCCGGTAGACGCCGCGCAGGATGTCGTCGGCTTCCCCGGAGGGCGGCTCCTGGAGCAGCATGCCGACGATGCAGACGGCCTCATCGCGCTGATCGAACTGGCCGGACTCGTCGAGGTAGAGGCCCCACTCGATCTCGGTGCCTGCGCGCGGTCTCCCCACCTCCATAGGGGGTGGAGGGTAGCGATGGGCGCAGTGGGAGCGGTAGCGGAATTCGAGGGGGCGCGATCGGAGCGGCGGCGGGTGGGTGTCAGACCGCCGCGCCGCCGCGCATCTGGACCACCGTGAACCTCGCCATCCCATCCGAGTCCCTCGCGTCCGAACCCCTCGACGAACGAAAGGCCAACGATCGCATGGAGACAGCTGAGACCCCGGCTCCGCACAACCTCGCACCCGACATTCGCGCCAGCCTCGTGGCGAAGCTCGAGCGGCTGCTCGCGCGCCCGCTCATCGCCGACGTCGTCGGTGCGCCGATGCCCGTTGAAGACGCTGCGGACCTTGCTGCGTACGAGCCGGCCCCGGACCAGCCGTCGGGGCTCTTCGCGCTGGCGCTCGCCTCCGAGGAGTTCGCGTCGAAGGGACTCGACCCTTGGCGGGAGCACCCGACGGACGGCACGGTCCTCGTGCGCATCGCGATCGACTACGACGACTTGTGGCGCGGCTGCGAGAAGGAGATCCGCGAGACCACGGCGAACACGGTCGAGAGCGCGGTCACCTTCCTCACGGACGCGCAGCGCAAGCTGCTGGAGCGCTCGCCGCGGGAGTTTCTCGCGCTCGAGCCTCGCCCCGAGATCGCGGAGCTCGTCTCCTACGAGACCGAGTTCGTCGGCGGCAGCGAACGCGTCGTCGCGCTGAGGCTCGCCGCGGCGCCGGTCTCGCGTCGGCATGTTCGTCACCTCGCGATCGTGCCGAACCTCATCCCCCTCGAGCGTCAGCTCGACGCGCTGACCCGCGTCGAGGCCGCCGTCGACGACGGCCCGCTCGGTCCACTGCGGGTGCTCATCGGTGCCGCCAGCGCCTCGCTGCTCGCGGTCGAGCCGACGTCGTGCGAGTCCGATGTCGGCTTCCTCGGCGAGCGCTTCGACGAGCACCAGCGGGAGTGCGTCCGCCAGGCGATGGCGTCGCCTCACTTCGCCCTCATCGAGGGACCGCCCGGCTCCGGGAAGACCACCGTCATTACGGGGATCATCCGTCGCGCCCTGGCGCGCGGTGAGCGCGTGCTGGTGGTGTCGCCGACGCACGTGGCCGTCGACAACGTGGTCGAGAAGCTCGTGCCGGCCGCCGGGAGCACGCCCGACCCGATGGACCCGCAGAGCCTGCCGGTTCGCTACGCGGCGCGCACGCCGAAGCTCTCGGAGCGAGCCCTCGAGTACTGGGTCGGCGCGAAGAAGCAGCGCCGCGGTGCGACCATCGCGCGTCGGGTGCAGGCGCGGCTCACTGCGACAGTCCCGTTCGCGGAGCGCCTCTTCGCGATCGAAGACACCCTCGCTCCCGGGCACGCGCCGCTCTCTGCGGCGCTCGCGGGCGTCGAGTCGGTGATCTGCGGGACGCCTATCGGGATCCTCTCCTACGACGCCGTGAAGAACGCGCCGGCAGGGAGCTTCGGTCTCCTCATCGTCGATGAGGTCTCCAAGATGACGCTGCCGGAGTTTCTCGCGGTCGCGGTGAAGGCAAAGCGGTGGGTGCTGGTGGGCGACCCGGCGCAGCTCCCGCCCTTCAACCACGCCGAGGAGAACGCCGTGACCCTGGACGACCTCGTGTCGCCGGTCGTCGAGCTCGCGTGCTCGGTCGGCGCGCTGCTCGAGCGCGCGAAGCCCGCGACGCGTCGCGACGAGCGGCTCGTGGTCGTGGCCTCGAACCCGGCGCGCGCGGTGGCCGCGATCGCGGCGCACCTCCAGGCCGTGCTGCCGGGCGCGGTTCCCACCGTCGATGAACTCGGGGCGGGCGAGGTGCCTGGCATCGTCGTCTGCGGCCGCGAGGACGTCGAGCGTGCGTGCGTGGCCCTCTCGGGCGAGGGCTTGTTTCACGGTGGCTCGCGGCGGACGGCCCCCATCCTGGTCGAGCGCGGCCTGGTGGTTTCGCGCCCGGCGGTCGCCAGCGGGCAACGCCTCGTGGAGCCGAGGCAACGCGCCCATGCGGCGGTGTTCGAGACGGCGTTCAATGTCTACCACGCGCAGCCGTGGGCGATCCGGAGCGGGCACCGGCTGAGCTTTCTCAGCTTTCGCAACGGGCTCGACAAGTGCTTGCCGTCGAGCGCGCTGCTCGCCGCCGCGTGCGACGGTGCGCCCGGCGACGCCGCGGAGGAGCGAGCCGTCCTGCTGGGGGCGATCGCGCGGCGTCTCGCGACCAACACGGTCTCGGTGTTCGACTGGCTCACCGGGATGCCGACCGCGGACTTCGACACGTCGCCCCTGCGCGAGCTCGCTGGGCTCTCGCGCCCGACGCTCTACGACGCCGTGCGCCCGTACGTCGGAACGCTCAAGCAGCAGTATCGGATGCACCCAAGCCTCTCGCGCGTGCCGCGGGCGCTCTTCTACTTCGGGCGCGCGCTCCACGACGGGCGCGCGGGGGAGCGACCGGCCATGCGGGTGAAGCTGCTGCAGGTCGACTCCGAGGGGAGCGACGGGGAGTTCAACCTTCGCGAGGTCGAGGCGATCACGAAGATCATCGCGTTGGCGCGACGGGACGACGCCGCGAAGGAGCGCCCGTCGGAGATCATGGTGATCACCCCGTACCGCGAGCAGGAGGCGCGGCTCCGCGCGGCGCTCGGGACCACCGCCGGCGTCGAGGTCTGCACGCTCGACCGGTGTCAGGGGCGCGAGGCGGACTACGTGTTCATCTCGCTGGTGCGCAGCAGCGCGACGCCGTTTCTCGACATGCCGAAGCGCTGGAACGTCGCGCTGACCCGCGCGAAGCAGGCCCTCTTCCTGGTGGGCAACATCGACGCGTACCTGCGCGAGGCGGCGGCCGCGCGCCGCGACCTGCGAAGCGTCGGCTTCCGCGGGAAGGTCGGCGAGACCCGCCCGTCGATGAGCCTGCTGGCGCGCATCGTCGAGGCCTACGACGAGCAGGTTCGCGGGCGCGCGGACGCCCCGGGAGTCGGTCGATGAAGGCGAACTACGGAGGAGAGGAGTCCATGATGGGCGATCAGCGAAATCTGTCGGGGAGCAATGGGCGCGACAAGGTGGCGCGACCGTCGCGAGCGGAGATCGAGAGCCTGTGCCTGCTCGAAGTCATCGGTGACGGCGGGACCACGCTGGGTGAGGTCACGGCGCGGCTCGGGTTTCCTCCGGCGCTCGTATCCGCCACGGAGCAGGCGATCCTGGCGCTGGTTGGACGCGGCTACGTTGCGGTTGGAGCGACGCGGGTCGACGTGACCGAGGCGGGGCGTACGTGGATGCGACGGAGGTTGTCGGAACTCGGCTGCAGTACAGACGCCGCGGCGTGATCGGGGGCGGGGAACCGGTCACGCCGGGCGAGCGGGGCCGATTGGCCGCGGCCCCAGTCAAGCCGAACTCGGAGCGTGGGGCGGTGTCCCGACCGGGCGGAACTCATCGCACGGCGTGAGCGAACGCTTCATTCGCTTGATCTACCGACGCCTTCCTGTAGGCTCGCCGCCGCTCAAGGGGGGTCGCTGGTGAATGATTCTGGTGTAAGCGTCTCGTGCCCTCACTGCGGAGCGGAGATCAAGGCAGCGGCCCGGCTTTGTAAGTACTGCCGACGCCCGGTGGACGAGATCGTGGCCCGCTCGAGCGTGAGCGCCTCCGCCGCACCCCCCGTGGCGGCACCTGCTTCGACGGCGGCCAGCCCTCCTCCGACGGCGACCAACCCTCCACCAACGGCGCCGACCCTGTGGTTCACCACACCCGCCGCATTGATGCTTGGTGGTGCGCTTTTGTCTGGCGTCGCTGCATTCTCCAAGGGCTGGTTTTCTCTGACCGAACATTCCGATCGACGCGACGCTTCTGTGAGCGTCGGACTCGCGTCCTGGTCTGCCTGCAATGAAGTGGACGGGTGCAACCAGGGGACCCTCGAGGCGACGTCGCACCTCGGCGTACTCGACCTTCTGCGCGATGGGGAGGCGCACGTGGCGTGGGTCCGAGCCGGTTCCTCCGCGCAAGGGGCACACGTCGTCGCGTGCCTGCTGGTCGTGCTGTGCGTCGCGCTGCACCGCTATCGCCCGTCGACCCAGGGGCTGGTGCTGGCCTTTCTCGCGGCCATGCTGATCCACGGCTATGCGCTCGTGTGCGGGTGGATCTTCGTGTTCAGCAAGCCTGAGATCTTCCGGGGCCTGTCGCCGTCGTGGGCATGGCTCGCCTCGTCGGTCGGTGCGTTCATGGCGATGGCGGGCGCGCTTCTCGTCGTGCGACGGTTGGTGGAAGAGGCCGGGAGCGCGTCGCTCCTCGACCACCTCAAGACGCTTCTGCCGAAGGCTCCGGTTGGCGCTCGTCCGGCAGCGGTCGCCCACGCACGTCCGGCGACTCCGGCGACGGTGCCCGCGTGCCCGCAGTGCCAGGCGCCCACGTCGTGGCGATCGCAGCACCGGATGTTCTTTTGCGCCGCGTGTTCGCTCTACGTGGAGCAAGGGCGGTCATGAACACGCGCTCGGTGGTTTGTCCGGAGTGCGCCGAGGACGTTCCGGCGGGAGCCTCGGTGTGCCCGCATTGCGATTCCCCCCTCGCGGCGCACCTCCTTTCGATGCCTGCAGCGCCGGTGACGCGCCCACGCGATGCCGACGGCTTCGGTGCCGGCACGGTGGTCGCGCATCGCTACCAGCTCGAGTCCCTCCTCGGCGAGGGCGCCTTCGGCGAAGTCTGGCGCGCACAGGACCTGCGCCTCACGGGAAAGACCGTGGCGCTCAAGTTCCTGAAACAAGAGCACCTCGTTCGACCGGACATCGTCGCGCGGTTCGAGTCCGAGGCCTCGGCGTTGGCAGTGCTGCAACACCCGAACGTGGTGGCGGTGCTCGATCGTGGCGAATGGGGCGCCCGACGCTACCTCGTCACGGAGTTCGTCGCCGGACAGTCGCTCTCCGACTGGTTGGAGCGGCACCGACGGAGCGGCCTCGTTCCGAACATCGACATCGTTCGCTCGCTCTTCGATCAGATCTGCGCGGGCGTCGAGGCGGCCCACTCCGTTCATGTGCCGGGCCCCATCGTCCATCGTGACATCAAGCCCGAGAACGTGCTCATTCGAGAACTGTCGGAGGACGAGCTCGCGGCCAAGGTGCTCGACTTCGGCATCGCCCAGCTCGGTGGGCGCTCGGGCACCCACACAGGGATGATGCTCGGGACCCCGCTCTATATGGCACCAGAGCAGGCGCTGGGTCGCAGCGGCGGGATCTCGCCTGCCACGGACGTCTTCGCCCTCGGCGTGCTTCTCGTCGAGATGCTGACGCTTCGGGCGACGCCGCGCGGCGACGACCCGTGGTGGGGCGTCGTTCTGCGTGACCCTTCGGCGGCGAACCTGATCCCGACCGAACTCCGCTCCGACGTCCCGGAGGGGGTGTGGGGTGTTGCGGCGCAGTGCCTCGCCGCAGAGCCGAGCGCCCGTTTTTCATCGGCCGGAGCTGTGCGGGTCGCCTTCCGACGAACCGGCGCAGTCTCCTCGGTGCAATCGCTGGCAGGGGGAGGGGCTCGTCTCTCGGCGGCTCCCCCGTCCGCCCCGCCGTCGGCCCCCTCCCACTCGCCGACGAGTTATCTGACCTCTCCACTGCCGCCCCCGTCCATGCCTACCGCGCGCACCGTCTTTGGGGTTCCGGACATCGCCCGGCCTTCGCTCACGGTCGTCGCGCCGCAAGCTCCGGAGACCGGTGGGTTCGAGCGGAACCCCTATGTCCTCGGGCAGCAGGGCCCGTCCGCCAGCTTCGATTCCCCGCGCACTTCGGTGGCCTCATCGCCGCGTGCAGGTAGCCCCCCGGGCGCAGCGGCGATCGGCGTCGCCCTCATCGCGGGCCTCGGAATTGTCGGCTTTACGATCTTCAAGATGAACGACTCCGCTCCGTCGTCGGTCGCCGACGCGGGGAGCGTGGCGATGATGGCGCCCCCGCCGCCGTCAGAGCCGGTACGCGCGCTGCCGCCGTCGATCCCCCCTCCGCCGCCACCGCGAGCAGAGGCCCCATTGCCCGTCGTGGCAGCACCGGTGGTGGGACTGGTGGAAAGGCCGACGAGGGTTGGCTCGGGCCCCCTCGCTCCGACGTCGGTCTCCGCGTCGAGCTTCATCCGTGGAGAACACGACCGTCACGGCCCCGCAGCGGCGTTTGACGGCGATCCCGCCACGGCCTGGAATGAGAACGATCGCGGCCCGGGCGACGGGTCATGGATTGCCGCAGGTTTCGACGCTCCGGTGGAGATCGAGACGCTGCGCATCGCGACGGGCTGGGACGCAACGTCGGCCCGTCACGGCGACTTGTTCCCATTGAACTCCCACTTTCGGCGGGTGCGAATCTCGTTTGACGGCAACCGGGCGATGGAGCGTGAGGTCGGTGTCGGTCAGCGGTACATCGATGTCACTGGCCTGCACGAGCGGACGCGCTCTGTCCGCATCACGGCACTGTCGGTCTGGCCGGGGACGGAGTGGGCGGATCTATGCGTATCCGAGATTTCTTTTGAAGGTCACGCAATTGAAGCGAGATAGACCGCGTGTGTCGTGCGACATCGCCGAGGAGGACGTTGGTCGATGTCTGTGAGTTCGCGTCGATGTGTAGTCATTGTGGTCCTCGCAATCGCTTTCCTGGGGTGCCAGCGCCGGGAGCGTGACGAGACCTTCCCGACGATGGTGCCGAGTCCGACCGTTCCGTCACCGGACGTCTCGTCCCCGGTGGCGGTGAGCCCTCCTCCGCCCCCCCCGGCGCCGGTCCGAACCGTGACCCTCGACCATCTCCTGGAGGCTGCGTTCCCTGAGCATCCCGAGGTGCTCGTCCACGTGCCGGAGTCCTTCACGGGCCCCGGCCCGCTGAACGTAGTGGTCTACCTCCACGGCTGGAACAACTGCATCCGGATCACCGCGGGCGACGAGGATGGATCGTGCTCCGAGGGTGCTGCGGTTCGCACCGGGATGGACGTCGTCCGGCAGTTCGACATCGCGGAGCCCGACGCGATCCTGCTACTTCCGCAGTTGGCTTTCGACCAGGCCACGGTTCGCGCGGGAAGCCTCGAAAGACGAGGCGGGTTTCGTCGGCTGCTCGAGGAGGTTCTCGGGAGGACCGAGGTCGCGACGATGCTCGGAGGCCCCCGGACGTTCGCGGACGTCGGGCGCGTGACGGTTTTCGCCCACAGCGCCGCCTACGTTCCGGCCGCAGCCATGCTTGACCGGGGTGGAGTCGACATCCACGACGTGTTCCTTCTCGATGCGCTCTACCGCAACCTTCCGCCGTTCGCGGCCTGGGCGCACGCGCACGCGAGAGAGCTTCTCCCGGACGCTCCCTCGTATCGTCATTTCGCCATCATCTACACGGACCGCGAAGGCACCGGGGCGAACAGTCGGGCGCTGATCAACGACCTCTCGATGAACGTGGAGCCCATGCTTCAGGCGCGTACGATCTGGTCAGACCGAACGCTCGTACCGCCGTCGATGCACGCGCTCTCGCGGCCGATCGTGGTGCAGCGGACGGACACGCCACACGTCACGATCCCCCGCACGTTCCTGGCGCCGCTGCTCGCCGCCTCGGGGCTGGCGGGACCAGCATACCGTCCAGTTTTTCAAGCCACAGTCGACGAGGGGACGACCGAAGGCGCGAGCGTCCAGGAGCGCTGAACTGGTGGCGCGACCAGCACGCGAGCGGAGATCGAGAGCCTGTGCCTGCTCGAAGTCATTGGTGACGGCGGGACCACGCTGGGTGAGGTCACGGCGCGGCTCGGGTTTCCTCCGGCGCTCGTATCCGCAGGTGTCCGGCAAGGACGGGGGTTGTCCTGGGCTGCCATCACGCTGCGCCTCGCGCCGATGGGCCACCCCCCGCTCCTGCTCCGGTCGTACGCGCCGCCGCGTCCCTGGCACCCCAGAGACAGCCACCACCTTCATGCATCGTATTTGATCCACCCATCCATGGTTTTGGCTAGAATACGATCCATCATGGGAAGGACGAGCACCCCGCCGCTGCCGACCGTCGCGCGCGGGATCATTCACCTCGGCGAGAGCATCCGCCTCGCGCGCCTGCGTCGCGGCCTGAGCGCGGAGCTCGTGGCCGAGCGCGCCGGGATGGCCCGAACGACGCTCCGACGCGTCGAGCGCGGCGACCCCGGGGTCACCATCGGGGCGTACGCCAACGTGCTCCACACGCTCGGCCTGATGAAGGGGCTCGCCGCGGTCGCGGAGGACGATGAGCTCGGTCGCAAGCTCCAGGACGCCGAGCTCGAGGCGCGCACGCGCGCGCCGAAGCGGCCACGCACGCGTCCGGCGGCCCCGGTCGCGAAGGCGAACAAGAAGAGCGTCCCGTGAAGGACGCGCGTCGATCCGTCGAGGTGTGGGCGGACTGGGATGGGTTGCCGACCGCCACGCGGGTCGGCGCGCTCCACGCCACCGCGTCGCGCGGGAAGGAGGTCTTCTCCTTCGCGTACGAACCGGCGTGGTTGAAGTCCGGCGCCGCGCTCAGCCTCGACCCGCATCTCGGCCTCTACTCCGGTCCGCAGTACGCAAGCGTCGAGCGCGCGAGCTTCGGCGTCTTCCTCGACTCGTCCCCCGATCGCTGGGGACGGGTTCTGCTCGATCGCAGGGAGGCGCTGCTCGCCCGCGAGGAGGGCCGTCGCGTCCGGCCGTTGCTGGAGCTCGACTACCTGCTCGGCATCTACGACGGCCACCGCATGGGGGCGCTGCGATTCCGCCGCGTCGACAGCGCCTTCCTCGACGACAACCGCGCGCTCGCAGCCCCCCCCGTGGGCCTCCCTGCGAGAGCTCGAACACGCGAGCCTCCAGCTTGAGCGCGACGACATCGAAGACGATCCCTCGTACGCGCGGTGGCTGCGCCTGCTGATCGCCCCGGGGAGCTCGCTCGGCGGGGCGCGACCGAAGGCCAGCGTGCTCGACGTCGACGGGAGCCTCTGGATCGCGAAGTTTCCGAGCCGCGACGACGGGCACGACGTGGGTGCCTGGGAAGGGGTGCTGCATCGCATCGCCCGCCGCGCGGGCATCGTCACCGCGGAGGCGCGCGTCGAGCGTTTCGGTCACCGCCATCACACCTTCCTCGCGAAGCGTACGCCGCTCACCGCGGCCTGGTCCGGGCCGCCGAGCGCCCCTCCGGCGGGTGCCAATTTCGCGCGCTGCATATCCGCTGCACGAGGTGCGCCGTTGTTCGCGCGGACCTTGGTTTTCCGCGGCAATGGTAGGACCGTGCTCAGGATTGAAAATCCCCGTGTCGGCGGTTCGACTCCGTCTCTGGGCACCGAAAACGCTGTCCTTCCAGCGTTCGGCCTTTCTGCCGCTGGCGCCATGGGCGCCATGAACGCCGGGGAGCGCCCCGAGGGTGATGCACTATTGATGCAGTCCGGTGCGAGCCTCCGAGCGAGCGAATCCCGCAGCCCCTCGATGGTTTGCCTCCGTAGACGAGGTCGACCATCCGCGTGGACTTGTGCCTGAGGCACCTGGCGGCCACCTGGTTCGGGACGTCGGCCTGGATGGGCCAGCTCGCATAGGTGCGCCGGAAGTCGTTTGCGGCGCCCATCACAGCGCGCGGTGGCCCGCAAGCAGCACCTCGGCGTCATCCCCATGGGGATCGCGCACCGGGTACAACCTCTCGCGATGCTCTCGATCCGGGGCAGCGACCGTCGTCACGCTCGCGTTCATCAGCCATGCGCCGCGGAGTCCTTCGGTTTCGGCGCGCAGTCGATGAGGTGTCCGCGCGGGTCGAGCGCGATCTCGCAGCACGCGTGGAGCATCGCGCCGCTGCCGTTCGCGCCCGCGTCGCTGCCGGGGCTCTCCGAGCGGACGCTGGTGTCGCACCACCACAACAACTACGGCGGGGCCGTGCGCCGCTCGTGGGTGCCCACCCGGCGCAGTCCGGCGCGTACTTGAGCCTCTACGGCTCGCTCAGGGCGGCCGAGCTCGCCGCGCGCAACAGCGCCGTGCTCGTCGCCGACGGCGCGTCCCGCACGCTGGTGTTCCGCGCGCGGGAAGCGCTGCGGGCCAGGGTTCAGTCGTGCTGCGGGGAGCGCGCGGCTCGTGACCGGGCGGAGCCTCGCTCGGCGACCGTCGTCGTCCGCCTGGTGGTCAACTCTCCATGGGCCGATGTTGCGCGAGGCGCCCTGCGGGCCTGACACTCGCGGAATGCGTCGAATCTCCTGGTGCCTGCTCCTCGCGGCTTGGATCTCGGCGTGCAGCGGCGACGAACTTCCGGGCCACCCCGGCCCACCGAACGAAGGGCATGAGCTGCCACCGGACGGCGCCGCCGACGAGGACGGAGCCGTCGAGATCGACGCCGGGGATTCCGACGTGCTGGTGGTCCGGGACTCGGGGTTGCGCGACGTCCCCGCGATGGACGCGCGATCGGCGGACGCGGTCGCCACGGATGTCGTCACGCCGCGGGACCGCCCGGTCGACGCTCCGGCGGAGGCGGGACCATCGCGGATGGATGTTCCCCGCCCGGCCGATGCCGGGCCGCCGCGCGTGGACGTCCCTCGTCCGCTGGACACCGGCCCGATCGCGGTGCCCATCCCGGCCGCGGTCTCGCCGGGTGCGGCCTGTCACGCGCTCATCCAGCGCCTCGGGGTGCGCTTCTCCGTTGCGGGCGCGACCCGCGGTGTGGTCGACCCGGTGACGGTCACGCCCCCGATCGAGGGCGTGCACTACCGCTACGCGAGCTGGACCGCGGCCGAGCGCCCGATGCTCATGGACTGCCGCCTCGCGGTGGCCCTCGTGCGGATGGGCCGCGAACTCCGCGGACGCTGGAACATCGACGACGTCCAGCACCTGGGCGTCTACAACTACCGGGTCATCGCCGGTGGCACGCGCTTGAGCCAGCACGCGTACGCGATGGCCATCGACATCGCCGGCTTCCGGTCGACGTCCCGGACGACCTACTCGGTGCTCTCGGACTTCGTCGAGACCAGCGCCAGCAGTTGCCCCCTCCCCGCCTCCAACGCGGTCGACCGGACGCTGAAGGAGATCGCCTGCTGGATGTACGACTCGCGGACGTTCAACATCGTCCTCACGCCCAACTACAACGCCCTGCACCGCGACCACTATCACGTCGATCTGACCGCGGGCTCGCACTTCGTCGGCGCGGAGCTGCCCGAGGGCGTCGACCCGCCGCACTCCCCGTTCTACGACTTCCTGATCGACGACGACTGACGCCCGCGATCGAAGCACGCGGCTCCCGTTCCGCGCCTCTGGTCGGTCGGGGAGCGGTCGTCGCGGCCTACGCCCCGGCGCCCGAACCCGCACGGGTCACAGATGCGCTGCGCGGTCGGAGAACGGTGACAGTGACTCACTCATGCCGGCGCGACTCCTTCCACCTCGGGCGGTCCATCGATGCCCCCGGAGACGAATCTGTCTTCTTCGCCAGACCGTGTAGGCGGCAGGCAGCACGAGAAGCGAGGAACTCGACCATGAGGATGCCGGTCTCGGAGGCGGTTCCGATGACGGCGATGAGGTCCACCCACACGGCGGTCGAGACGTTGTCGTGACGCTCGCATCGTCGCGATGGTGGCCGGGGCCCAGCGCAGCCGCGCCCCCATCCAGGCCCTCACCGACACCGTCGCGGGGTACTTCGTGCCCGCGGTGATCCTGGTCGCGCTGCTCACCTTCGGGGCCTGGGGCCTCTTAGGGGGCCGGAGCCGCGGCTCACCTACGCGCGGGTCAACGCCGTGGCGGTGCTCATCATCGCGTGCCCCTGCGCGCTCGGGCTCGCCACCCCGATGTCGATCATGGTGGCCACCGGCCGCGGCGCGACGGCGGGCGTGCTCTTCCGCAACGCCGAGGCCATCGAGGTGTCGCGCGCCGTCGTTACGCTCGTCGTCGACAAGACCGGCACGCTCACCGAGGGCAAGCCGAAGCTGGTCACCGTAGAGCCGGCGGCGGGGCTCGACGAGAACGCCCTGGGCATTCCAGTCGCGGCCGGGGTGCTCTACCCCCTCACGGGGCTGCTGCTCAGCCCGATGCTCGCCGCCGCGGCCATGAGCCTGAGCTCGGTCTCGGTGATCGCCAACGCCCTTCGGCTGCGCCACGCGCGCCTGTGATGTCCGCAGGGCCACCGGTCCTCGCGGCGGTTCATGAGCGGGGGCCGTCGGCGGTACCGCCCCCGACTGGCGCACATACCGAGTTTCAGTGAACGGGTTGCGCTCCTCCCTTCGGAGTCATGCGCAGTCTGGCGCAACAGCCGAAACGGCCGAGGATTGGTGAAGCGAGTTCATTCACCGCTGGTGGACGGCGCGGCCAGCCGGGATCAATTCGCACCAAGTTCGATCGCCGCCTGCAATGGCGATTGACGAACCAGAGCACGGCCCGATTGAAGGTCGCGACGGGCGGAAGCCCCGCCCTGTCTGAATGCGGCAACGGGAATTGGAGGGCGTCCCGGCCCCGCGTCGATCACTCCTCTCACCGCCCTCCGAACGACCACCCAGAATTGCGAGAAGTTACGATGCCCCATTCCAATTTCGATGCATGCATTCGGTCCTGTGACGCCTGCGCCGTCGCCTGTGAGCATTGCGCGACGTCGTGCCTGGGCGAGAAGGATGTCGCCGCGATGGCCGCGTGCATCAAGCTCGACCGGGACTGCGCCGACGCCTGCCGCTTCGCCGCGCTGCTGATGAGCCGGGGCAGCCCCTTCGCCGTGGAGTTCTGCGAGCTCTGCGCGAAGATCTGCGAGGCGTGTGCGACGGAGTGCGAAAAGCACAAGAACGAGCATTGCCTGGCCTGCGCGAAGGCGTGCCGCCAGTGCGCCACGGACTGCCGGGCGATGACGGGCAAGGCGCCCGCCAAGACGCCCAGCAAGACCGCGACGGCCTGACCTTCGGCGTGCGCCACGCACGCCCGTGACGTCCGTTGGGACCACCCAGCCCTCGCGGTGGTTCATGGGCGGTCGGTCTGCTGCGCTACGAGCTCACCGACCGGGTGCGCCGGGCGACGCGCTGCGAGATGACCCACCACGCGGCCATGCGTCGAAGCTCGCGCAGACCTCACCCCCGCTGCCGCGCGCCCCTCTCCATGAATGGCTGTCCTCTGGTCTCATTTTCATCATATTTTCTCGGCATTCTTTGGGGTCTCGTCCTCGCTTCGGACCGGGGTTGGTCGCGTCCCGCGCCTGCACCCCGGGCAAGC
>CAIOSS010000050.1 GCA_903860995.1 uncultured delta proteobacterium
CGCCGGCGGCGCCGCGGGCTCGACCGGGGGCAGCACCCCGCGCAGCAGCCGCTCGACCCCGGCCCGCGCCCCCGCCGGCAGCCGCGGGAGCACCCGGTCGAACTGCGCCCGCGACTTGATGCGCGCGGCCTCCAGGAGCAGGGAGTAGTCGCTCTGGCCCGAGAGCAGGCGCCGCCACGCGTCGGCGTCGGTGAGCTTCTTCACGTACAGGGCGATGACGGTGTCGGTCTCGCCGGGGCGCGACCGGAGGAGCTCCGCGGCGTGGTTCTCGAGGTAGCGCTGGCGGGCCGAGGAGGAGATGGTCACCGGGAGGTCGACCACCACGTGGCCGTAGACGTTGGGCAGGTCGGTGGCCGCGAAGAGGCCGGTGATGGCGCCGCCGCACAGGCCGCCGAGCACCAGGGACTTCACCCCGGTCTCCGCCGTCAGGAACTGCCCCGCCGCCACCGCGTCGCCGCGAAACCCGCCGCTCTGGATGAACCCGTAGAGATCCATCACCATCTCGCCGTGGCGCGCCTCGCCCTCGGAGTCGCCGATGCCGCGGTAGTCGAAGCGCAGCGTGGGGATGCCCACCGCGGCGAGGCGCCGGGCGACGGCGACGTTCATACGCCACGCGCCCTGGCGGACCTTCTGCCCGGCGGAGAGCCACACCAGGCCGGTGCCGCGGGTCGCCACGCCCTCGTCCGGCAGGTGCAGGATGCCGTGCAGCGTGTGGCCCTTCTCGTTGGTGAAGCGGACGGCTTTCTCCATCGGTGTTCCTCGATGGTCCCCTCAATCGTGGGCGCGCCGCAATGTAGGAAACGAACTACGTCGAACGGGCGCCGTGCGCGCGCCGTTTGGAGCGGCAGGTGAGCCCTACGGCTGATCGAGCGTCTCGAGCCAACCGAGCAGCGCGAGCTCGACCTGCTCTGCGCGGGTGAGGTGCACCTTGCCCTCGACGTGCAGCGGCTGCGGCTCGACCGCGCGGGCCAGCGTGGCGCCGGAGCCCATCGCCGCCACCAGCGCGGTCAGCTCGTTGCTCGCGCGCGCCGTCGGGGTCTTCACCACGTCGACGACCAGCGAGCGGGCCGGGTACGCCGTGAGGGCGGGCGTCAGGTCGACGACGCGGATGCCGTCGAACTGCGCCGCCGTCAGGTGGTAGCCGAAGACGTTGACCGTCTGGCCCAGGCGCAGCCGCTCGACCAGCGCGTCGCGGGTCACCCCGGCCTTCTTGGTGAGCACCATCTCCGCGGCCAGGTAGGCGCGCAGCATGTCCATCGAGTACGCGACGCCCTTCACCACCGGCTGGATGAGCGCCAGCGGGACGCGCGCCGGGCCGACGTCCGCCAGCGCCGCGAGCGAGGCCCCGAAGCGCAGCCCGCACAGGATCACCCGCTCGGCGCCCGACTGCGCCCGCGCGAAGTCGCACGCGGCCCGGATGTCTTCGAGCCACGAGGCCACCGTCGAGTCTTCCCACTCCCCCTCGCTGTCGCCGCAGCCGTGCAGGTCGAAGCGCATGGCCCACAGGCCGCGCGCGCTCACCTGCCCCGCGAGCGAGCGCAGGAAGGGGTGCGCGTCCTGGCGCTCTTCCATGAAGGGATGCACGAAGACCACCACCGCGGGGGCGATGGCGAGCGGCGCCTCGGTCGCGCGCGGCTCGTGGAGGAAGCCGTAGAGCCGCCGCGGCCCGCTGGAGAAGAACTCGCCGCGGTCGCCCACTGCCCGATCAGCCCGCGGAGGTCTTCCGGGCGATGTACGCCGCGATGCTCGCGATGGCGTCGAAGTTGACGGGCACCATCTCCGCGTCGAGCACCTCGATGGAGAACTCGTCGCGCAGCCACTCGAACACCTCGAGCAGGCCCGTCGAGTCGACGATGCCCAGATCCATCAGGGACGCCTCGTTGGTCACTGCCCCGGGGTCTGCCACCGGGAAGTTGGACAACACGTACGCCCGCACCTTCGTGACCAGCTCTTCCGATGACATCAGCAGCTCCAGGGCCTCCCTTGAGGATTACACCGCTTGTTAACAGAACGGACCGCCCCCGGTCACGAAGCTTTCAAGTCAGCCCCTTCTTCACGATCTTGCCCATGGCCGTCTTCGGGAGCGACGCGCGGAACTCGACGTGCTTCGGCACCATGTAGGCCTCCAGCACCTGCCCCAGCCGCAGCATCACGTCCTTCTCGGAGTACCGGCCCTGGTCTTCGTCGGCCAGCACCACGAAGGCCTTCACCGCCGCCCCGAGGATGTCGTCGGGAACGCCCACCACGGCGCACTCGCGGACCCCCTCGATGCGCTCGAGCGCGGCCTCGACCTCGCGCGGGGCGACCTTCTCGCCGCGGGTCTTGATGACCTCGTCCATGCGCGCGATGAAGTACAGGTAGCCCTCGTCGTCGAGGCGGGCATAGTCGCCCGTGTAGAAGATCACCTCGCCGGGCAGCAGGCCCGGGCGCAGGTAGCGCGCGGTCACCTCGGGCTTGCGCCAGTAGCCCGCCATGATGTGCGAGCCCCGCACCACCAGCTCGCCCTCGGCCGCGCGGTCGTGGCGCCGGCCCTCGGCGTCGACCACCCAGAACTCCGTCCCGGGGATGGGAACCCCCACGCAGCCGGGCTTGCGCGCGACGTCCGCGGGGGGAAGCCACGACACCCGCTTGCACTCGGTGAGCCCGTACATCGAATACACCTGCGCGTTGGGGAACCACCGCGCGATGGCCTCGAAGTGCTTCGGGAGCAGCGCCGCCGCGGTGCTCGTCACGTAGCGCACGCCCGTGAGCGGCGGCACGGGGATGTCCTTCAGCTCGCCGAGCAGCGCGAACATCGTCGGCACGCCCGCGAAGCCCGTGACCCCGGCCTCGGCCACCCGCTGGAGGATCGCCACCGGGAAGGCGAAGGAGCGCTCGAGCACCAGGGTGGCGCCGAGGCGCACGGCCATGAGCCACTGGTAGAGCCCGTAGTTGAAGGCCATCGGCACCACGCCGAGGATCACGTCGTCGGCGGTGTTTTCGAGGAGGGTGGTGACGCTCCACGACGCGAACGCGACGTTGCGGTGGGTGAGCATCGCGCCCTTGGGCTCGCCGGTGCTCCCGGACGTGTAGATGATCGCCGCGAGGTCGACGTCGAGGGTGCGCCGCGGGGGCGGGGCGCCGGGCTGGACGTCCACCAGCTCGGCGAAGGACTCGGCGCGCTCGAGCCCTGCGGCGCGGGCGAGGTCGAGGGCGCGGGCGGTCTGCGGGCCGTGCACCAGCACCGGGGGCTTCGCCTCGGCGCGGGCGCACGCCTCGGACCACGCGGTGACCTGCGCGGCGTCGGCGATGACCGCCGCCACGCCCGCGTCGTCGATCATGTACGCGAGCTTCTCGGCCTTCACCTGCGCGTTGACGACGAAGAAGGCCGCGTCGGCCTTGAGCACGCCCCACACGGAGGCCGCGACCTCGGCGGTGTTGTCGCCGAAGATGAGCACCCGGTCGCCCCGGGCGACGCCCTTCGCCCGCAGCGCGTGCGCGATGCGGCTGGCCCACGCGTCGAGCGCGGCGTAGGTGATCCTGGCCTTGCCGGCGACCAGGGCGACCTTGCCGGGCGACCGCGCCGCCGAGGCTTCGAGAAACTCCGCGACTCCGCGCGCGCCGAGCACCATCGCGAGGGCCTCCGTCACACGTTGAGGGCTACTTCACGATCTCGGGGACGGGGTCGATGAGCAGGCTGGTGAGGTGCAGCGGCAGGGTGGCCCGGCGCTTGGCCTCGATGTCCTTGAACACCCGCTCGACCTGGGCCTCGGTGATGCCGAGCACGGGCGCGACCTCCGCGGCGGGCACCTGGTGGTTGTGGGCCCACAGGCAGAGGTCCATCTCGCCATACGGGAGGGCGTAATAGAACTCGTCCTGGCCCTGCGGCAGGGAGAAGGTGTCGGTGGTGGGCGAGCGTCGGCAGATCTCCTCGGGGACGCCGAGGGCCTCGGCCATGGCGTACACCTGGGTCTTGTAGAGGTGCGCGATGGGCTTCACGTCGGCGAGCCCGTCGCCGCCCTTCACGAAGAACCCCTGGTCGTACTCCAGCCGGTTGGGCGTGCCGCAGACGGCGTAGTTGAGCCGGTCGGCGTGGAAGTACTCCAGCGTGGTGCGCAGGCGCTGCTTGAAGTTGGTCGCCGCGACGAGGAGCAGGTAGGCCGAGAGCGGGAGGGCCTTGGACTCCTGGGTGCCGTCGGGGCGCTCGACGGTGACGCGCGAGATGTTGAGCCGGTCGCCCTCGAGGATGGAGGGGATCACGATCTTGGACTTCCACCCGTCGCCGTAGTCGGGGAACACCGTTCGGATGGCGTCGTCCTGGCGCTTGTAGCAGCCGAGGGCCTCGAGGGCGGGGGCGAGGTCTTCGGTGGTGGTCTGGATGCCGAAGCGCTCGGCGAGGAGCTTCCCGAAGGTGAGCGACTCGCTCGAGGAGACGCGCTCGGGCAGGAAGATGCCGTGCACCTTCTCGGGGCCGAAGGCGCGCACCGCGAGGGCCGTGCAGAGGGCGGAGTCGATGCCGCCGGAGATGCCGACCACGAGGCCGCGGCGGCGGTGGTTGACCGTCACCAGCTCGCGCAGTCGCTTGGCGATGCGGTCGGCCTCGGCGGTCAGGTCAGCGATGCGCAGGGCGTCCCGGGAGAAGGTCATGGCCAAGGATTGTCGCATACAACCCGCGCCCATTGGAACACTCCCGCAACTTTACCCTGGCTGGTAAAGGTCCGGGCGGGTTTGGACGCCGCGGGGCAACCGTCGTAGACCTCCGGGCGATGGGCATCGACTGGAAGCGCGCGGAGACGGACGGATGGGACATCGAGGACGTCGACAAGCCGAGGAGCGTGGCGGACACCTGCCCCCGCTGCGGCCAGGCGTCGCGGCTGCTGGAGCGCGAGCGGGTGAAGAACCTCACCGTGTTCGGCGTGTCGCTGGTGGCCACCGAGCGGGGCGGCCGGGTGTTCGAGTGCACCCTCTGCCGCGCGCGCTTCGAGGCGCCGGAGGGGGGCGTCGCGTCGGATGAAGACCTCGACGCCTCGGTGATCGACCAGCTCACCGGGCTGCACGATCAGCTCGACAAGGTGGAGGAGGACATCGCGCTCTGGTCGGGGCGGGTGACCATCGCCGCGCGCAGCCGCGACGCCGCGCTGGCGAAGGAGGCCCAGGACATGGTCGAGCGGCGCTCGCGGGCGGCGGCCTCGCTGCGCGCGGAGGTCGACCGGCTTGGACGGCAGCTGCGCCGCGGGTCGGCGGCGGACGAGACCGCGCAGGCGCCCCGGCGCCGGGGATTGTTGCTCGCGGCCGCGAGCG
>CAIOSS010000051.1 GCA_903860995.1 uncultured delta proteobacterium
CGAGTTCGCAGCCGGCCAGGGCCAGTGTGAGTACAGCCAGGCGCGCAGAAATTCGGCTTCGCATGGAATCCCGGGACTCTACCGAATCACCCCGAGGACTTCACCCGATGTCCTGCGCAGACGCGGATTTCGTCTGCCGTGCAGCGGATTCAATGACGCATGCCATGCGAGGCCCAGCGATCAGACGGTGAGCTTCTTCCACCCGCCGCGGCTGAACTTCACGCCCATGAGTACGGCCAGCGCGACGCCGTAGACGGCCGCGGCGAGCCACACGCCGATGAGCCCGAGGCCCAGGACCTTGCCCAGCAGCCACGCCAGCGGCACCAGGCAGAAGAAGTGGAGCACCAGCTCGACCACCATCACGAAGCGGGTCTCCCCGGCGCCGAAGAGTGCCTGCGTGAGGATCATCGCCGTCGCGATGACCGGGCCCATCACGGCCATGATCTTCATGGGCGCGGCGCCTACCGCGATGACCTGCGGCGCGTGCGAGAACACCCCGAGCACCTTCTCGGGGAACACGAACATCAGCAGCCCCACGGCCCCGAAGATGAGCACGCCGAGCTTCACGCTCGTCCAGGCGTAGCGCTCGGCCAGGTCGGGGTCGCCGCGGCCCATGCTCTGGCCGACCAGGGTGGCGGTGGCGGTGCCGAAGGCGAGGCACGACACGAAGGTGGCGCTCAGCACCTCGATGATGATGGTGGTGGCGGCGCCGTTGTAGCTCGCCCCGGCGCCCGCCCGGATGGCCTCGTCGTCGATGGACCCGACGACCTTGGTGAAGAGCAGGAAGCCGGTCATCACCGCGGTGGTCGCCACGCCGCCAGGGATCGACAGCTTGAGGAGCTGCTTCATCAGCGTCCAGGAGAGCACGGCCTTGCGGTAGAAATCGTAGTGGGTGCGGTCGGCGCGGCGGAGGGAGAAGCCCACCATCACGAGCAGCCCGATCCACGACGAGACGCAGGCCGCGACGCCGGCCCCGGAGACCCCCATCGCGGGCGCGCCGTAGCGACCGAAGATGAGGACCCAGCAGAGGAGGCCATTGACGACGTTCATCGCCAGGGCGGCGAAGAGGTGCAGGTGCGTCTGCCCGATGCCGTCATAGAAGCTCTTGTAGGCCGCGGTGGCGGCCATCGACGCGACGCCCACGAAGCGCCAGCGGGCGTACCCCACGCCGAGCGCCACGACGTTGGCGTTGTCGGTGAGCTTCGAGAACACCCACGGCAGCGCGAGCCAGCCCCCGACGGTGCCGACGAGGCCGCCCACCAGCGCGATGACCGCGGCGTTGGGGAGCACCGCGCCGGCGTCGCGCGCCTTGCCCTCGCCGTAGCGCCGCGCCGTCGTGGCGAGAGTGCCCACGGAGACGGACGACAGGAAGCCGCCGACCGCCCAGAGCAGCATCAGCGACGGGGTGAGGGCGAACTGCCCATCAGAGGCCACCTGCCGCGGGAGCTGCCCGATGAAGTAGGTGTCGACAATGTTGACACCCGTCTGCGTGAGCATCGCGAGGATGACCGGCGAGGCGAGCCGGAGGATGCGCGCGGCCTTCGCGCGATCGAGCCACGGACCGGTGGGCGATGTCGTCATGGTGGGGGCAGCCCGTCTGGCTAGCGGAACGGCGAGACGTTGACAAGCCGCGGTGAACAAGACTAACCCCGCATCGATTCTCCGAAGGAGGTACGAGCAGGTGACTCCCGGTCGCTCCCAGCAATCCGCCGCGTTGTCGGGCCTGACGTGGCTCTCTCGCTTCGCCATGCTCGCCGCGGTCGCCGCGGGCTGCACCAGCCCCGACTACCCCAACTGCGAGAACGACCGCCACTGCCAGCGCGACGGGCACCGGGAGTTCTGCGTGCAGCGCCACTGCCAGCAGTGCCGCAGCGGCGCCGACTGCGGGGGCGAGCAGACCTGCCTCCGGGGCCGGTGCGTCGACGGCGTCAACGCGTGCGAAGGGGACAACGACTGCCTCAGCGGCCAGGTGTGCACCGACCACCGCTGCGTGGTGCGGCCGGAGTGCGACGGCACGCGCACCTGCGGCACCGGGCGCCACTGCGAGGTGGGCCACTGCGTGACCGACCCCGCGGACGACGCCGACCCGACGGACAACCGCGGCCCGCAGTGCCAGCTCGAGGCGCCCTACTTCGACTTCGACGACAACACCCTGACCTCGTCCGCCCGGGAGGTGCTCGCCCGGGACGCCGAGTGCCTGCGCCGCGAGGTCGGCAGCCGCTACACGCTCATCGGGCGCTGCGACAGCCGCGGCACCACGGAGTACAACCTCGCCCTCGGCGAGCGTCGCGCCCGCGTCGTGCGGCAGTACATGATGAACCTCGGGGTGCTCCCGGACCGCCTCGCGGTCTCGTCCGAGGGCTCCGAGGGGGCCAACGGCAGCGACGAAGAGGGCATGCGCCGCGACCGCCGCGTGGACTTCCGACTGAGGCCCTGAAGCGATGCAGAAACCCGTTCCGCTGCGCCTCGCGCTTGCCCTCGCGCTCGCCCCCCTCGCCGCCGGGTGCGTCACCAGCTCGCGCTTCGAGGGGTCGCGCGTGGCGATGGAGAACCGCCTGCGCGCCCTCGAGACCAACGACCAGCAGCGCCGCCAGCAGCTCAACGAGGCCGTCGAGCGCGCCACCGCTCAGGTGCGCACCCTCAACGAGCAGCTCGAGCAGGCGCGCGCCCAGACGCGCAACACCGCCGACCTCGGCGCGCGCATGGAGTCCTTCGAGGAGCGCATCCGCGGGCTCACCGGCACGCTCGAGGAGCTCCGCCACTCGCTCGACGAGGGCTCGCAGGCGCGCACCCAGGTCGCGACCCGCGTCGAGGCC